>JANOJM010000139.1:0-3850 GCA_031418735.1 Nitrospiraceae bacterium
CAATACTTGGCAGGCCATCCCATTCTTGTTGGGTTTCAACTCGGAGGGTAGACTCTTTCCTAGCCAGCAGGCTTGTTCATTTGGTTTGTTTGGTTGAACGAAACTAACGAGTTGAACCAAATCAACCAGATAAACAAAACAAACCAAACAGACCGGGTTGAAACCTCTATGACTTCTGTCTCTCGATCGTTATTCACCGCCCAGACTGCACCATCGGCACGTGTAATCGCTCTTTCGCTGTTAGTGGAGTCCGCCAACAGCGAGGAGGGGGTCGATGTTTTATTGGACCGTGCTCTCGCACGATGCTCGTTCGATAGCAGGGACCGAGCTCTTACGGTGGAACTCACCTATGGCGTCTTGCGGCGGCTTGCGACCATCGATTGGCGGCTTGAGCCGGTTCTAGACAAGCCCCTGCTTCGCCTTCCCGTCGCCGTCCAGATGACGCTCAGACTTGGAGCGTACCAACTCCTGTTTCTCGATCGTATCCCGCCGTCTGCCGCAGTCAACGAATCAGTTAACCTGGCCAGAGCCTTTGCCGGCACAGTCGGCAGGGATTGGAGCGGACTCGTCAACGCGGTATTGCGCGGGTTGCTGCGCCATCCGCCAGAGCCATGGCCCAGCATGGATCATGACGCCGCGCAAGCCCTCGCCGTGCGGTACTCGGTTCCAGGCTGGCTCAGCCGTCGATGGATAGAACGTCTAGGCCTGGCCTCTGCAGAAGTCGCCTGCAAGGAGGTCAGTGTCCCGCCTCCACTGACGCTTCGGGTAAACCGGCTGATCACGACCAGGGAAGCACTTCTCGAACGCTTTGGGCAAGCGGGTATTGCAGCCAAGCCGACCAGCATGAGTCCATTTGGTATTGTGCTTGATGAAGGAGGCTCTGTGCCCTCACTCCCCGGGTTTCACGAGGGCGCTTTCTATGTGGAAGATGAAGCGGCGCAACTGATTCCCCCCCTGCTCGACCCTCAGCCCGACAACATCGTCCTCGATGCTTGCGCGGCGCCGGGAGGAAAATCGACTCATCTGGCCGATCTGATGCAGAACAAGGGAACTATCTACGCCGTCGATCGGAAAGGCGCCCGCTTAGATCTCCTGCGAAGCAATTGCCAGAGACTCGGAGTCCAGAATGTCGTGCCGATCATCGGCGATATTCGAGAGCCACGTGAATGGGCTGCCATGATCGAGAGAGCAGGGCCTCCCTCCGCAAAGAAAACCAGCGTAGGCGAGCCGTCTGTCGATCGGATTTTGGTGGATGCGCCCTGCAGTGGGCTCGGTGTGTTACGGCGACACCCTGAAGCGAAATGGCGGAAAGATCAACAGGCGCTCCCCCGACATCAGGCGCTCCAATGTCAGATCCTCGAAGCAGTGGTTCCATGCTTGCGGCCCGGCGGGGTGCTGGTCTATAGTACGTGCTCGACAGAACCGGAAGAAAATGAAGATGTTATCGGGCGATTCTGTCGCGCCCACGCGGAGTTCCAGCGTGAGTCTGTCCGTCCCTGGCTCCCGACTGCAGCACAGAGGTTTGTCACCGAACAAGGCGCCCTCGCAACAATGCCTAACTGCTTTTCGATGGATGGATTTTACGCCGCACGACTGAGAAAGGTTTTGTGATGGCACGCTCCGTTCTTATTGCGCCCTCAATCTTAGCTGCTGATTTTGCCAGGCTGGCCGAAGAAGTAGCAGCCGTGGAACGGGCCGGAGCCGATTTCCTGCACATCGATGTCATGGACGGACACTTTGTCCCCAATTTGACCATCGGTCCTCCGATCGTGGCAGCCCTCAGAAAAGTCACTAAGCTGCCGCTCGACGTCCATCTCATGATCACCAACGCCGACGCCTTTATCGCCGAGTTTGCCGAGGCGGGGGCGGACTATCTCACGGTTCACGTGGAAGCCTGTCCGCATCTCCATCGCACGGTGCAGTTGATCAAGGAACATGGCGTCAAGGCCGGCGTGACCCTCAATCCGGCCACCTCGCTCAGTACGATTGAAGAAATCCTCCCCGATATCGATTTGGTCCTCATCATGTCGGTCAATCCCGGCTTCGGCGGACAAACGTTTATCGCCTCCTGTCTGCAGAAAACTTCCTCGGCACGCGCCATGCTCGATCGGATCGGAAGCCACGCGTTGCTCGAAGTGGACGGCGGCGTCAAGATCGACAATGCAGCGCAAGTACTAGCTGCGGGAGCCGACGTGCTGGTCGCTGGGTCGGCCATTTTCTCTAGTCGGGACTATGCTGCGACGATTGCTGCGATGCGCGCAGCCGGCCACCCTTCCTCCACGACGCCGCAGCGCGTCTCCGCTCACCGATAGGCCTCGCGGGTGGACATTTCTTCCCTCATCGATAGCCTCCATCCTCTCGAAGTCAAAGTCCTCTCGACTTTCGGGGCAAATCATTCCGCCATCCTC
Organism: Nitrospiraceae bacterium; assembly: GCA_031418735.1. Taxonomy (GTDB): domain Bacteria; phylum Nitrospirota; class Nitrospiria; order Nitrospirales; family Nitrospiraceae; genus Palsa-1315. Next base: position 2,409 of record JANOJM010000139.1, read on the forward strand.
CAGACAGAGCAGCTCATACAGTCCACTAAGTTAGAGCCCTCGCAGCTCAGTATGGCGGTCGAATGGTTGCTCGCCAAGTCGTTGCTTGCGGTGGAAACAGAAACCGTAACGCCAATCGTTTCGCTCACCAAAATCGGCGAAGTCTATTTTGAAAAATACTCGCCGATCGAACGGGTGCTGTCTGCCGCTCGCGATGCAGCCAAAACCGGCAAGCGCTTGACCATTCAGGACATTCAATCCCGGGAAGGACTCGAACCGTCGGACGTGAGCGGTGCGATCGGGCGGCTCAAAAAAGAGGGCGCGCTCCTCATCATTCAAGGCGGCTGTATCGAATCGACCGGACGACCGAGCCAGACTGCGGAAGCGATGCGGGGGCTGCTGCAACAGCTTCATGGAGCGCCGCGTGGGCTGCAGGCATTCCCCGAGGCACAACGGCAGGTCATTCAAGATCACGCCGTCAAGCGCGGAAATGCACGGGAACCGTTCCGCATCGATGATCGGGTGGCCAGAGCGCTCAAGCTTTCCGTAACCGGCGCCGAGGCTGCCCAGCAACTCGCTCGGCAGGGAACCGCGGAAGAGGTCTCCCAGCTGACACCCGAACTGTTGAAAGACGGAAGCTGGCGGACGAAACGCTTCCGCAAGTATACGATCAGTCTTCGCGCCCCACGAATTGCGCCGGGCAAACGCCATCCTTACCGCGAGTTTCTCGATACGGTGAAGACAAAACTCGTGAGCATGGGATTCCAGGAAATGCGGGGCCCGCTCGTGGAGACAGAATTCTGGAACATGGACGCCCTCTTCATGCCGCAGTTCCATCCGGCACGTGATATCCACGACGTCTACTTCGTCAAGGAACCGACCCATGCCTCGTCGATTGCGGAACCGTTCTTGTCTCAGGTTGCGGAGGCGCACCAGACTGGCGGCGCAACCGGCTCAACCGGTTGGAACTATCCCTTCGATACGGAACGCGCGCGACGGCTGGTCTTGCGAAGCCAGGGAACGGCCGTCTCGGCCCATACATTGGCTGCACAACCTGCCGTGCCTGGAAAATATTTTTCCATCGCCCGCTGTTTCCGTTACGATCAAGTCGATGCGACGCACGCAACCGATTTCTTTCAGGTGGAAGGGATCGTGCTCGGCGAAGACATCAATTTTCGCACGTTGCTCGGCCTGCTGAATCTCTTTGCCCGTGAAGTGGCGCAAGCCAAGGAAGTCAAATTTCTTCCAGCCTACTTCCCCTTCACCGAACCATCGGTCGAACTCCATGTACGCCACCCGAAGCTCGGATGGATGGAGCTGGGCGGAGCCGGGTTGCTCCGACCGGAAGTGACCCTTCCCTTGGGTGTAACCGTTCCGGTGATCGCATGGGGGCTGGGGCTCGATCGCATGGCAATGGTGGCACTTGGCATTCACGATATTCGTGAGTTGTTCACCGACAATCT
>JANOJM010000140.1:0-6404 GCA_031418735.1 Nitrospiraceae bacterium
GGCAGTACTGGCAGGCACGCAAAACGAGTTCTCTCTGGAATATCCCTGCCATTCCCCGGATCAGCAACGCTGGTTCCGCATGCGCGTCACCCCGCTGCTCGATTCACAGGCGGGTGTGGTGGTTGCTCATGAAAACATCACCGAGCGCAAACTGGTGGAGGGAGCCTTGCGCGCGAGCGAGGAACGCCTGCGCCTCTCGCTTGAAGCCGCCAATCAGGGCATCTATGACCTCAACGTGCAGACCGGGGAGGCGCTCGTGAGCTCGGGCTACGTCACGATGCTCGACTATGACCCTGCGACATTCCGCGAGACGAACGCCGCCTGGATCGAGCGGATGCATCCCGACGACCGCGACCGCGTGGCGGACTACTACAGGGCTTACGTTGCGGGTGAGATTCCGGAATATCGGGTCGAGTTCCGTCAGCGCACGCGCGGGGGAGACTGGCGCTGGATTCTGTCACTCGGCCGCGTTGTGGAGCGCGACGCCAGGGGCGAGCCGCTCCGCATGCTGGGTACCCATACCGACATCACCGAGCGCAAGCGGGCGGAGGAAAATCTACGTATGAGCGAAGAGCGGCTCCAGATCGTCGCCCGCGCGACCAACGACGCCGTTTGGGACTGGGACCTGAACACCGACGCAGTAGAGTGGAACCAGGGGTTTCAATCTCTCTTCGGCTATAAATCCGAGGACATCGAGCCAAGTGCGCAGTCCTGGTTCAGCCGGCTGCATCCTGATGATCGGGAACGTGTGACTGTCGAGATTTATGCCGCGATTGGTCGCGGCGAACAATCCTGGTCGGATGAATACCGGTTTCTCCGGACCGACAGGTCGTATGCATACATTTTTGATCGCGGATATATTCTTTATGACAGCGCGAAAAAACCCAATCGTATGATTGGGTCGATGCAGGACATTACCGAGCGCAAACAGGCGGAGGAGGCACTGCGCGCGAGCGAGGAACGTTTCACCCTTGCTGTCCGCGGTTCGAACACCGGGATTTGGGACTGGGATCTGCGGACCGGCAAGACCTACTTCTCACCGCTCTGGAAAAGCATGTTGGGATATGAAGAGCACGAACTCCAAGGAGAGTTCTTTGAGTGGGAGGAGCGCCTCCATCCCGATGACCGTGAGCGGTCATCGGCAACAGTACGGGCATACCTGGAAGGCGTAACTCCACAATACGAACTTGAACACCGTCTACGTCACAAGGACGGGAGCTATCGGTGGATCCTTGCTCGCGGGGTCTCTCTTTCCGATGCCGAAGGGAAACCGTACCGCATGGCCGGCTCCCATATCGACATCACGGAACAGAGGCAGATCCAAGAGGCCCTTGTCCAGAGCGAGCGCCAGTTGCGGACCGTCCTCGATACCCTTCCCGTGGGTGTCTGGTTTACCGATCGAGCTGGCAAGACGCTCCTCGCAAACCAGGCTGCGAAACAGATTTGGTCGAACATCAAACAGATCGGGCTGCAGACTGAGAACCTCCAGGCTGGTTGGTGGGAGACCATCGGACCAGCCATCGAGCCCCATCGCTGGGCCTTGAGCCATGTGCTCACGACAGGCGTTCCTTCGCTGAACGAAACCTTCGACTTCGAATGTCTCGATGGGACGAAGAAGATCATTCGTAATTCGACCGTTCCGGTGAAAAACGAGGACGGCCTGATCCTCGGCGCTATTGTGTTGAACGAAGACATTACCGCGTTGCGGCAGGCCCAGGCAGCGCTTCAGTTGACTCAATTCTCCGTCGACCATGCGGTTGAAGGATTCCTCTGGATCGGGCCTGACGCCAGAATTTTTCATGTCAACGGTTCGATATGCCGGATGCTGGAATATACCTGGGAAGAACTCACGACTATGACCCTGCACGACATCGCCCCGGATCGCTCTGCGGAAGCCTGGCCTGCACATTGGGATGAGTTGAGGAAGAAAGGATCCTTGACGTTCGAATCAAAACTTTGGTCGAGGACCGGCTGCGTGCTGGACATGGAGGTCACAGTCAATTATCTGCAGTACGAGGGAAAAGAATACAATTGCGCCATCATGCGGGATATCGAAGCACGCAAGCGGACGGACGCGGCTCTTCGTGCAAGTGAGGAACGGTATCGATCGCTCTATGATGAAACCCCGACCATGTACTTCACGCTCGTGGTGGACGGTACGGTGCTCTCCGTCAACCGGTTTGGGGCAGAGCAGCTGGGATATCAAGTGGAAGAGTTAATCGGGTATTCCGTGCTGGGCCTCTTTCACGAAGACGATAGAGAAGCCGCTGCCGCGAGTCTGTCTGACTGTTTTGCCACACCGGAGATCACGAGATACTGGGAGTTTCGGAAGCTGCGGAAAGACGGGAGCATGATGTGGGTGAGAGAAACGGCCCGTGTGGGTCAGTCTTCTACCGGAGAGACCGTCGTATTGGTGTCATGCGAAGAGATCACTGCGCGCAAGCAAGCCGAAGAAGCCTTGTGTGTGAGCGAAGAGCGGCTCAACCTCGCCACGCGCGGTTCGAACACCGGGATTTGGGACTGGGATCTGGAGACCAACGAGGTCTATTTTTCTCCGATCTGGAAGAGCATGCTGGGGTATGAAGAGTACGAACTCCGAGGAGAGTTCTCGGAGTGGGATGAGCGCATCCATCCCGATGATCGCGCGCGCGCCCGGGCTTCAGTACGAGCCTATCTGGATGGGACAACGCCACAATATGAACTGGAGCACCGTCTGCGTCACAAAGACGGGAGTTATCGGTGGATCCTCGCTCGTGGGGTCACACTCTCCGATGCCCGAGGGGTTCCTTATCGCATGGCCGGCTCCCATATCGACATCACCGAACGCAAGTGCATGGAAGAAGCGCTGCGCCAACGAGAGCGCGATCTGCGCTTTGCGATTGAGGAACGCGAGCGGATCAGTCAAGATCTACACGATGGCATCTTGCAGTCGCTCTTTGCCGTGGGTCTTGCCCTCGAATCGACTAAGTTGACGATGTCTCCAAAGAACCTCAAGATATCCAGAGCATCACTCAATCAGACTATCGATCAGTTGAACCGTGTCATGCACGAGATCCGGAACTTCATCGCGGGGCTGGGTTCCGACCTGCTCCAGGGGAAGGACTTGTCGGAGGCGCTGCAGCACATGCTGGCGTCGATGACGGAGAACCAGCCGACGCGTGTGCGCCTCGCGGTCGAGGACCGTGCCACGAAGGCCCTATCGGCTGAACAGTCTCTGCACCTGTTCCTCGTCATCCAAGAAGCGGTGAGTAATTGTATCCATCATAGCCGGGCGCAAGAGGCCAGGGTGTCGCTCAAGATGCTGAAGCAGGGTGTTCGGCTGAGCATTCGAGACAACGGTCGTGGATTCAATCAGAACGCGACCAAGAGGACCGGGCATGGGTTGGTCAATATGGCCGCCCGTGCGGAGAAGATCGGTGGGCGGTTCGCCGTCTTGTCCAAGGTGAACGAGGGAACCAGCATCGTACTCGATTTGCCGGCCACAGGCCAGGGGAGTGAGGCTAGTGGCTAGAGGGAAGAGCCGTGCTTTCGACGGGAAGTTTTCGCCCCTAGCCTCTGGCCCCGCGCCTCTCGCCCCCACATCGGCGATTGTGGTAGCAGTTATGGTGAATAATGAGTGTTAAGAGCAAACCGATTCGCCTGCTCTTGGTCGACGATCACCAGGTGGTCCTGGTCGGGCTGCGAACGGTCTTACACAATAGACAGGGCATTACCGTCGTTGGCGAGGCAGTATCCAAAGCCGACGCGGTGCGGATGGCCAAGCGACTGAAACCGGACATCATTCTCATGGATGTCCGGCTCCCGGATGGTTCCGGGGTTGAAGCCTGTCGTGATATTCTCGCCAAACATCCCACGATGCGAGTGATCTTTCTCACATCCTTTGCCGATGATGAGTTTTCCCAGGCGGCTGTGCTGGCCGGCGCACAGGGCTACGTCCTCAAAAATATCGATTCCGATTTGCTCATTCGATCGATTCGTGACGTGTTCAACGGTCAATCGCTCCTCAGTCCGGCCCTCACCCAACGGGCTTTGGCTCGACTGAAAGCTGTGCCGGATCAAGCAGACCCGGTGCGGACACAACCCCTTGCCCCTCAGGAAGAGCGAGTGCTGGCACTGGTGGCGGAAGGTTTGACCAATAAGGAAATTGGGGCTGCGCTGCAACTCAGCGATAAGACGGTCAAGAACTATCTCTCCAACATGTTCCAGAAGCTGCACATCACACGACGCGCACAGGCCGCCACTTTTTTCGCGAAGCGGCAGTCCTGACGGGGCGTCGGCGTGAAGTGTCCCTCGACAGGCTCGGGACGCCCTGAGCCTGCCGAAGGGCGTATCGCGCGTATGAGTTTCAGATTTCGAGTTTCTCGTTTCAAGTTTCGAGTTTCTGGTTTAAAGTTTTTGAAGGTTGCCTTTGGACAACATGATCTCTAAAGTTTGAAACCAGTAATTCTACGGTTCGGAGTCTTTCGTCAACGCTGAGGTGCAGGATGCCAATGATTCTTGTCGTCGATGACGATGACCAAATCCGCCGATTGATTCGCCAAACATTGGAGGAGGCTGGCTATCGCGTCACGGAAGCGCGTAACGGGAGAGAAGCTATCCCGCAGTATCGGGTGGACCATGCCGATCTGGTCATTATGGATATTCTCATGCCAGGCCAGGATGGCTTGGTCACCATTACCGCGTTGCGACAGGATTTTCCTGACCTGAAAGTCATTGCGATTACCGGCGGCACTGACAGGATCGGCCTTCTCAATTTTCTCGACGTCGCCAAAATGTTTGGCGCAGGCCGCACGCTTCAGAAACCTTTTGAGATGAAGACTCTCCTGGACATGGTCCGAGCCGAACTGCAAGCATAGCAGGATGCTGAAAAAGTCCGCCAGCGGCGTTCTCGCATCGCTCAGAGGCTCAACGTACCGAAGCGTAGGCCTCGTCTCTTCGCTCGCTGCGGCCTTGCTGGACGAACTTTTTGAGCATCCTGCGGGAAGGCACTTCTGTTGTCCTAGACGTGCAGACCGTTGTATCTCCTCCGTGCCCAATAGTCTTTCGGCAGCCTGCTAGTCCGCCAGCACGAAGAAGGTTAAGGCTCAGGCTAAGGCTGAGATAAAGAGAGCCTGATCTTCGCTCAACCTCGACCCCCCTCGCCTACTGCGCGCGCTTGACCATCAGTCGTAGAATCGCTAAGGTGCGGGTTAAGGTCAGAGAGCCGTGAGAGAAGGGCCCGCGCGAATATGCCTCGCCTCAGCAAAGGTACACCATCACGAAAGCGAGGATCGGATCGTTCGCAGCCCTTGGTCGGGGTGTTGGGTGGAAGTAAATCCGATTTCCCGATCTTAGAAAAAACCGTTGCGGTCCTATCGGATCTTGGAATCCCACACGAATTGTTGGTTGTCTCCGCGCACCGGACTCCGGATCGTTTGTTCGCCTATGCGGAACAGGCTCCTGGCAGAGGGATTGAAGTCATAATCGCTGGCGCCGGCGGGGCGGCCCATCTTCCCGGGATGCTGGCTGCGAAGACACATTTGCCGGTCATCGGGATCCCGATCCCGACGAAGAATCTTCACGGACTCGATTCGCTTCTCTCTATCGTACAAATGCCGAGAGGGATTCCCGTTGCCACAGTGGCGATCGGAGGGGCGGAGAACGCCGGTTTGCTTGCGGCGCAAATCCTGGCTGGTAAGCATCCAGCGATTGCTGCCCGTGTGAAACTGTTCCGCCAGACACAGACGGACAAGGTGCTCCAGTCTCCTGAAGCGAAGGGCCTGATGACCAAAATAAAAAGTCCCGGCCGTCCGAGTCGCCGGTCGTGAAGGTCGCCGTCATTGAGCCAGGCTCTGTTCTGGGCGTCTTGGGCGGTGGACAATTGGGCGCCATGTTCACCCTGGCGGCATGCCGTCTTGGGTATCGCGTTGCCGTCTGGGACCCTGATCCGGAGGCGCCGGCTCATCGTGTTGCCACGCACAGCTTTCCCGTTCCGTTCAACGATCCACATATCCTTGAGCGTTTTGCCCGTCTGGTCAGCGTTGTGACCTATGAATGGGAAAATATTCCGGCGGAGCTCTGTCGAGCGTTGGAGCAGCAGATGCCGGTTCGTCCGTCGAGCGCTGTCTTGAGCGTGATTCAGGATCGTCTCGAACAAAAGGGGTTCTTGGCCTCCAATGGATTTCCCGTTCCTCGCTTCGCCGGCCTGACTGCTTCCGATCAATTGGCGACGACGGTTCGGCAAGTTGGTTATCCTGCCCTCTGTAAGACGGCTACGGCCGGTTATGACGGCAAGGGACAGTGGCAAATCCCTCGGGAGTCCGATGTCCCGGAGGTGGAACGAGCATTAGCAGAATCTGCTCGCCCCGGTATGCGATGGATCGTGGAGTCCTTGGTGCCTTTTGAACGGGAACTCTCGATCCTGG
>JANOJM010000141.1:0-2541 GCA_031418735.1 Nitrospiraceae bacterium
TATTGAGAAAACGCGACGAAGTTGATATTCGTCGCGTTCAACATCAATTCGATCGACAGCAAGATGATGATGATATTCCGGCGAAGCAACACCCCGACGACTCCGGTCAGGAATACGATGCCACTCAGCACGAGATAGTAGGATAGGGGAATGGTCATGGCTCAGAATGCTGAATGTTAAATGTTAAATGAGCGTCATGATCAAGAGAAAATTCACCATTCATCATTCGCAATTTATAATTGTGGCGCATCGCCGCCAATGTTTTTTTTGGCAACCAGGATCGCGCCAATCATCGCCACGAGCAGGATCAGGGACGCCACCTCAAAGGGAAACAAATAGGTGGTGTACAGTACGTCACCGATTGCTTCGGCATTGCCGGCTCCCCCGACGGTGGTTTCTGTACCGGCTGCCACGACCGGGGACGTCCAGCCCTTCATCGCCGTGAGCACGATGGCTTCGATGACCAGCGTCACCCCCACCGCGGCAGCCATGGGCCACTGCCGATGGTACCGGTCATCCTGTCGCAAGTTCAGCAACATCACAACGAAGAGATAGAGAACTAAGATAGCGCCAGCGTAAACGATGATTTGAACGGCTGCGAGGAACTCCGCATGAAGCATGACGTAGAGCCCCGCCACGTGAAAAAACATGATCAGCAGCGATAGCGCACTGTAGATGGGATTGCGTACCGCGACGACGAGCACCGCTGCAACGGCAATCACGAGCGCAAAATAGAAAAAGAATGCTTGTTCCATCACACGTTTTCCTCTGTGTCTCTCACGCGCGGGATTTGGTTGGTCGCTCTTGTTTATCTGGTCTGTCTAGTTTGTTTGGTTGAACCAGACAGACCAGATAGACCAGATGAACCAGATCAACTCCCGTCCGTCCCACCCGTCTCGCGCAGCTACCGGCGCGGGGTCATTCAGCCTGGTTTTTGCGGCAGGTGCTTGAATGCGACGTTGAAGAACGCCACATTCGGATGTTGGAGCTCCAACTGCTTCTCTCGAACCGGGAACGACCGGTCGCCGATCGCGAGCAATTGCTCCTTATTGAGGTGCAGTTGCCGCTTATCGTACACAGACCACTCGAATTCTCGCGTCATGCCGAGGGCATCCACCGGACAGGCATCGACGCACAGCCCGCAAAATAGGCAGCGGGTCATATCCATGTAATATTCTTTTGCGTAACGCTTCGTCGGTTCGTCCGGCACCTCCGCACTAACCACCCGAATGACCCGCGAGGGGCAGGCGGCTTCGCACAGATCGCAGCCGACACACTTTTCTACCCCGTCCTCGTACCGCAACAAGGCCAGCATCCCGCGATAGTTGTCCGGCAGTATCCGTTTTTCATGCGGGTACTGCAGGGTAATCGGCTTGTAGTGCAACATATGCGACATCGTCATTTTCATTCCGACGAGAAGGTCGTACAGGGTAATGGTTTTGATCCAAGCCTTGAAAGTCATGTCTGGGTTGTCTTGTTTATTTGGTTTCTTTGGTTTGTTTAGTTGGTCTGGTTGGCCTAATTGGTTTCGATACCTGTGGCTTCTGACAAAAGAAACAAAATGAACCAAACAAACCAAATAAACCGCTTCAGCTCCTCGGAAAGAAATACAGGGTGAGCGCCGTGATGACGATGTTCGCCAACGCGATCGGCAACATCACCTTCCAGCCAAACCGCATCAATTGATCGTAGCGCAACCGCGGCAACGTCGCGCGTAACCAGATGAACAGAAAGAGGAAGAAATAGACTTTCCCGGTAAACCACATAATGTGCTCTATCCAGGCCAACTGTTCGAGCCCGATATACTCGAGGATCGTGCCGGGATAGGGAGCGTTCCAGCCTCCTAAGAACAGCGAAGCGGCAACACAGGACACAAGGAGCATGTTGGCATACTCCGCAGTGACGTAGAAGGCGAACCGCATGCCGCTATATTCCGTGAAGAATCCGGCCACGAGTTCGCTTTCCGCCTCCGGCAGATCGAACGGGATACGATTGGTCTCGGCCACGGCAGAAATCACGAAGACGACAAAGGCAAAGATTTGGGTATGGATAGGGAAAAATCCATCGGGTCGTCCGCCCCAGATGAACCAATGCCAGAACCCGCCGGCCTGGGCTTCTGTGATCTGCACGAGACTCAGGGTTCCCGACAGCAACAGCACCCCGACAAGGGCCAGCCCGACGTTCAACTCGTAACTGATCACCTGGGCCGCGGAACGCAACCCTCCCAGCAGCGAGTACTTGCTGTTGGATGCCCAGCCTCCCAAGATAATCCCGTAGGCGCCAATCGAGGCAATCGCCAGGATATACAACACCCCGATGTTGATGTCGGCGACGACGAAGGGTTTGATCGTCATCCCAAACATTTCCATGCTCACGTCCGGGCCGAAGGGAATGACGGCGAATCCGATCATGGCGATGACCATGGTCAGCACCGGCGCCAGTTTAAACATGGCCCTGTTCGCGCCGGCCGGGATGATATCTTCTTTGAAGAACAATTTGATCCCATCGGCGACCGGTTGGAGAAGTCCGTAGGGGCCGACT
>JANOJM010000142.1:0-2446 GCA_031418735.1 Nitrospiraceae bacterium
CCGCCCCGATTCCCTCGTAAGCCGGACCGCCTCGGACTTGAATGCATCGGTAAACTGACGTCGCGTTGTTGTTGGCATGCTGACCTCCAATTTCATGATTCTCCCACTTATGGAGGTGTCTATGAAATCGGGGGAGGGTCACTTCACTCTGAGCCCACACAGTTGAAACACACTTAGACGGGAGAATGCCCCTCAGAAACACCGCTGGGGAAGAGAGAACTCTCTTCCCCAGCGATGTCAGGATTTTTCTTCAGTCCACAGTCTATGGCCCAGTGGAAGCCGTCACATCGTTACACGTAGCGGGCTGGTTAGCAACCTGGAGACCAACCTTGATGTCGTTGACATACCACTGATCGATCGCGGTATCTCCGTCAAGATCGCCACTGGCTGTCACCGTAAACCCGGCTGCCGTAGTCGCAGCCGCCGCAGTAGCTGTACTGCAGACGACTACCGTAGCCACGGCAGGACTTTGAGTGCGAATCAAATCGACTCCAGCAGTGGATGCAGCCGCGAGGGTCCTGTAGGTATAGCGATTGGTTGAGCCGGCGAGGGCAAAGCCCGTCGTCGCAAAATCGCCGTAAGTCCCCTGGTTCCCAAAATAGGCCACCTCGGAGACGAATATGCCGCCCAAGTTCGTTTTCGCCTCGGACTGGCGCGACGTGGCTTGATACCGCAAGAAGTTCGGGATGGCGATGGCCGCCAAGATCCCGATGATCGCCACGACGATCATCAACTCAATCAAGGTAAAACCTTTTTGTCCCTTCAACCGATTAAACATAATACTGCCTCCTTGTTGATGGTTCACTGACGGCCCTTTCATACTCCTGCTTCTTTCTCTCATCGGAACTCGCGTCAGATTTCTGTTACCTATGCGCTAAAGCAGATTCGATGCCCGGGACAGAGTCACGCCACGAGAATCATAGTGCCGATAAATATCAAATAGTTATGACTCTTCGCCTGTCACGCAACAGGCTCGGGCAGGGGCCACCTCTTCCACTTTTTCTCCGATCTGCCAATATTTGTCATCGACTGTACGGGACCAGGCATCTGCCCTGGACTTTTTCCGCGGAGAAGCGATATTGGTGAACTTCGCCACCTGCATATGACAAGCAGTCAGTGAAAACAATTATTTGGCGTGAAGTAACTGGACGAATCGGGCTTTCAAATGCAGCGGAGAGGACTCAGGGAGATAGCTGTCGCAGAGATCACTACTGAGGCAGGGGATGAAATGGGTGGCCCAGGACTTCTGGTTAGAAAGGAATGGACGTGTTACTGAGTGCGTATCTTCTCAGATACACGCTGCTTGGCCTGTTGGATACGTTCTTCCTGCGTTGGGTCGCCCATACCTAGGTCACGGAATCGGTCCATCAGCTTATTATTGGATGGATCAAGTTCCAGCGCACGGAGCCAGGCCTCGCGGGCATCTGGGAGATTCCGCTGCTTGGCGTAGATATCCCCGAGATGCTCATAGAGCACCGGGTCATCTCCGGCGAGAGAAACAGCGCGCTTTATCTCGGCCAAGGCTTCAGTGAACAAACCTGATTTAAACAAGGCCCAGGCGAGGCTATCGATATAGTACCCATTACTCGGTTTGAGCGCGACAGCCCGCTTGGTCAAGGAAAGCGCTTGGTCGATTTTGACTCCCCTCTCTGCGTAGCTATACCCAAGATAGTTGAGCGCATCAGCATGGTGGGGATCCAGCTTGATCGCGACCTCCATGACGTGCACGACGTCATCGAATCGATTGAGCTTGTCGTAGACCGTGCCAAGATTGAAGTGCAAATCGGCGCTCTTGGGGTTCTGGCTGATGCCTTCTTCCAAAGCCTTGGCCGCATCGTCGAATTGTTCCTTCTGGAAATACGTCAATCCCAACACGATGTGGGCTTCAGCCTGTTTCGGATTGATCGTGATGGCCTTCGTCAGGTGCGTGACGGCCTCGGAGAATTGCTTCAATCGATAGTACAACAGGCCGAGATGCAGGTGGCCTTCGAAGAAGGAGGGCTCAAGTTGCACGTTAAACGTATAGGTCTCGATAGCCATCTTCGTGTCCTTGGACTCCTCGTAGAGAAATCCAAGATAATCTCTGACCTTGAGTTCGGTCGGACGCGCCTTGAGGATCTGGGTCAGTTGATCGATAGCCTTGGGGTATTCCTTCTCTTCCCCGTACAGAAGCGCCAAGCGAAGCTGTGCATCGAGATCCGAAGGATCCTCCTCCAGCAAATCATTCAATTCTTTCCTGGCGCCCTGAAAATCCTTTGCGCTCACATAAAGCCGAACCAGCTGGTGCCGGATATCCCGGTTTCGGGGGTTCACCGTCTGGAGATATTTCCGTAGCACGGCGATCGCTCGATCATGAGACTGCCGCGATTCATAGATTGAGGCGAGCGCATGATAGGCCGGTTCAAATACGGCATTGACTGCGATCGCCTGCTCCAAACTCGCCGCC
>JANOJM010000143.1:0-2888 GCA_031418735.1 Nitrospiraceae bacterium
CGCCGATGAAACGATGGCCAAAATTGCCATAGCGATCAAGCCGGACCTCGTCACGCTCGTCCCGGAACAGCGTCAGGAGCTCACGACTGAAGGGGGCCTGGACGTAGCCGGCCATAAAGACCGTATTCAGCAGATCGTGAATATGCTCCACGAGGCAAACATTCCCGTCAGTCTCTTTATCGAGCCGGATTTGGCCCAAGTCAAAGCCGCTCACAGAGTCTCAGCCGATTTCATCGAACTCCATACCGGCCGTTATGCGAATGCCAAACATTCGAAAGAAGCCGACGACGAAGTAGAAGCGATTACTCAGGCCGCGAAGCTCTCCTCCAAACTCGGCATGGGCGTCAATGCCGGACACGGCTTGGACTATCGCAATCTGACGCGATTGACTCATATTCCTGAAATCACCGAATACAACATCGGTCACAGCATCATTGCCCGAGCGGTTCTGGTGGGTCTCGACCAGGCAGTTCGTGAGATGAAAGCATTGCTGAGTTGAACCATCCCGCCGATGTGGTGCCCGGCGTTCCTCCAAAGACCATGCCATTCGCCCTTGTCATGACATTGCAACGTAAGCAACGGACCTCTTTCCTCCCTTCGCTCACCCGATTCCTCTTGCGGGACCGATCCCGCACACAAGGCCACCGATGAAGATCGTGACCGGAATCGAGATGCAGACGCTCGATCGCCGCACGATCACCGAAGCGCATGTCCCCGGTCCCGTCTTGATGGAGCGAGCCGGCGAAGGAATTGTCAGGTATCTGGAGGAACACTGTGGACCAGTGCGAGGCAAGACCATTACCATCCTCTGTGGAAAAGGGAACAACGGAGGAGACGGATTGGTTGTGGCCCGATTGCTCCACCGCCGACGCGCGCGGATTCACGTGCTGCTTCTCACCGCGATCACCGACCTGAGTCGCGATGCCGCGACGATGTATCGCCGGCTCGTTCGCATTGCCGGGAAAGCAGCGATCGTTCGATTTCGGTCTGCCGACCAAGCGAGCCCACTCCTCGCTTCCAGCGACATCCTCGTCGATGCCCTCCTGGGCACCGGATTGTCCTCCCTCGTGACCGGAGCCTATCGTGAAGCCATCGAACTCATCAACAATGCCAGGAAGCCAGTCATCGCAGTCGATATCCCATCCGGCCTCCATGCCGATACCGGCGCCATCCTAGGGAGCGCGATCCACGCCACATTGACGATCGCATGCGGCCTCCCGAAGCTCGGCCTCTATGTTGGTGCAGGGATCGACCAAGCCGGCGCAATCCGTGTCGCCGATATCGGCATTCCACAGGCCTATGTGGATGCCATCGAGAGCCGGACCCTGCTCCTGACAAGCGACAATGCATTTCAGTCCCTACCGGAACGCCTCCCCTCCTCCCATAAGGGCACGTTTGGCCATGCGGGGATTATTGCTGGGTCTGTCGGGAAAACCGGCGCGGCGGCATTGGCGGCCCGAGCAGCCCTCCGCGTTGGAGCCGGCCTGGTGACCGTCGCCACCCCCAGCAGCGTCAACGATGTATTGGAAGCCAAGCTATTGGAAGCGATGACGATGCCCATGCCTGAAACGAAGGCGCGGACACTGGCCCGCTCAGGGCTCGATCGTGTCGTCGCCTTTATCCAAGCGCGCACGGCGATCGCCATCGGCCCAGGGCTCTCGACCCATCCTGAAACCGTTGAACTTGTTCAGTCGATGATGAAACATCTGGATCGCCCCACGGTGCTGGATGCCGATGCGCTGAATGCCTTGGCCGGCCGGGCCTCATTACTGACAGAATGTAAAACTCCCCCCATTCTCACTCCGCACCCAGGTGAAATGGCCCGGCTCGAAGTCGATGCCACTACGCAGAGCGTCAACACAGACCGCATCGGCACGGCCAGACGATTTGCCAGAGCACGCGGCGTGTTCGTCGTCTTAAAAGGCGCACGAACCGTCATCGCACGCCCCGATGGGCTTGTCGCCATTTGTCCGACCGGCAATCCCGGCATGGCCACGGCAGGAACCGGCGACGTCTTGACCGGCATGATCGTCGGCTTACTGGCGCAACGGGTTCCCGCATGGGAAGCCGCCTGTGCCGCAACCTATTTCCATGGATTGGCCGGCGACTTAGCTTCCCGGCATCTCGGTCAGCCCGGGATGCTCGCCGGCGACCTGATTGCTCAGATTCCTTATGCGCTCCAACGGACGACAACGGCGTAGCGTGGCCCGGCCAGCCAAGACGAAACAGCCTGCTGTTCGCCGGAGCGCCCTGTCGAACCGGCCCTGGCAACTGCTGTCCACCTCGCACCGGCACACCGATCGGCTAGGCCAAGCGATCGGCCGCGCGCTCCGCGGGGGAGAAACGATTGCGCTCTACGGGCCGCTCGGAGCCGGCAAGACGGCGCTCGTGCGCGGGATCGCACAGGGTCTAGGCGCATCGCCGACAGCAATCAGCAGTCCGACATTCGTCGTGATTCACGAATATAATCAAGGACGCCTGCCGCTGGCCCACGTAGATCTATACCGTATTCGCTCGCCCCGCGAGCTTGAGTCGACAGGACTGACCGAGTATTTTTCAGGCCAGACCGTGACGGCAATAGAATGGGCCGACAAGGGCCTGGCTGCGCTGCCGCAGGACCGGATCGAAATTATGCTGAACCATCGCGCCGCGCGAAGCCGGACGATTCAGCTTCGCGCAACGGGGCCGAAGTCTGACGAAGTCATCTCTCTTGCGCGCATACAGTACGGCAAGACCGAAAGGGCACCCCAAGCGTCACCACGCCGGGCCCTGAAGAGAGAGGCAACAACGAGGTCATGATTAGGCTGATTCTGGTCGGAGTGCTGCTGCTCCTCTCCCTGGCTTTTTTCCTTCAGAACCAGGAGCAGGAAGTCACGCTCCGATACTTC
>JANOJM010000144.1:0-3475 GCA_031418735.1 Nitrospiraceae bacterium
TTTCCAGTCGAAGGTAAAAGGCTCCGGCAGTTTCTTCGGCAGGGCGGCGAGTTCCGCTTTCAATCGTTCGGCCCGGGCAGCGCTCATCGGGTGCGTCGAGAGCCACTCCATCCGGCCTTCGTCTTTTTCCGAGAGCCGTTCGAAAAACGTGATCATGCCGGCGGGATCGATCTTCGCTCGCTGAAGCAACTGCAATCCCTTCAGATCGGCCTCGGTCTCCTGCTCTCTGCCGAACTTGAGGGTAAACAGCTCGACGCCGAGTTGTTTCATCATCCCGACAAGGCCCTGTTGATTGCCGAATACAATGGCCGCCACCGTCATCAGCCCGAGGCTTTTTACGATTCGTTCAAGCCCGTGCCGCTGCAGCACGTGGTTCAGCTCATGGCTCAGCACGCCCGCCACTTCTTCGCCACTTGCTGCTTTCTTCATCAGCCCGGTGAACACCACCACATACCCACCGGGTAACGCAAAAGCGTTGACGATGTCGCTCTTCACCACGGTCACTTCGAACTTATAGGGACTATCAGGAATCTGCGCCGTCATTCGTTGAGTCATTTCTCCCAACGCAGCGACCGCGGGGCCTTCTTTCATCACTTCCTGATGGCTGAGAAAATCCCGATAGGCCGATTCTCCCAGCTTTTGTTCCCACTCCACTGGAATCCTGCTCACGGCAATCTCGACGAGCAGATCAGACCCGAACCAGAGTCCCAAAACGGTAGACAGAATCATCCCCCCGACCAGACTCCAGACGAGCCGGTGCCGGTGGCGCACCTGACGCACCTGCTCCGCAGCCTGTGCAAAGGAATGACTCAGCTGATCCGGCGCCGCTTGGCGGAAGGCACGAATCACATCGGGGTTCTTTAGGTAGAGCGTCCGTTCCCCCTTTTCCCCAACCCATTTCACGACAAGCTGGTCATGGTCGAGTCCGCCCGCCGAGACGGTGAGGCTTGAAAAAGGAACGGATTCCGGCTGGCCATCGGCAGAATCAGATACAAAAGTAAGCGTGAGCCCCTGCTCCTCAACCTGAACAAGACAAGGCGCGCCGGCGGCGGGAAACTCGTCACCGAAGCAGAGAGCATTGGGGGAAAATTGGGTCATGATGTGATTAATGGTTGATTCATTGAAGGCCAAATGTCCCTATGCGGATGCTCAAAACGGCGGTCAACAAGGCCGCAGGTGAGAAAGAACCGCAGGCGTACCCTCTGGGGTACGTTGAGGATTGTTTCGAGCCGAGAACGAAGTTGGCAGGCGTTTTCAGCATCCGCTACTCGGAGACTGGGATGAATTGCCGTATCCATGCTCCAAAACTTCCCGGGGTCCGGCTTTGAATATAGACGAGACCTGGCCCTCGGAACCGGCAGACAAATCCTTCGCCTGACGTGAAGCTGGCCACCCAGCCGGAGGTGGCTTTTTCGATGTTGTATGAGGTTGTGGAGGACCAGGCTACCAGGTGGCTATTATCCACGATGTATTCCTGATTGGGCTTCAACTCGATCTTGTGGATGGCCCCGAAGCTATTCAGCACGAGCATTCCCTTGCCGCTGATATTCAGAATGAAAAAACCCTCTCCGCCCAGCAGTCCACGGCTCAGGCCCTGCATTTTGTTTTCGATGACGATCCCCTCGGCCCCCGCAAGGAAGCCATCTTTCTGCACCATATAATCGTTCACGCCATCGAGTTCCAAGATGACAATCTCGCCCGGCACCGTCGGAGCCAGCAAGGCCTCGCCGGGGCCGCGGCTGGCGCGTAGCGTTTGGAAGAAGAACTTCTCCCCGGTCAGGAATTTTCGCGACAGGGCTCCGAGAAAACCGCCCTCCATCTTGCTTTCGATGTCGATAGTCGGTGAACAAGCCACCATTGCGCCAGACTCGGCTTTGATGTTTTCACCAGCCGCCAATTCCACCCGCACCATCGGAAACGCACCTGGATATAAAATTTCGCTTTTCATCTACTCCTTTCCTCCCTTCATCACTTGTTCAGATGATGCGGGTGACAGCGAGCAGGTGCCCACCCGCCCGCAGCGGGGTCCCTACACCGGGCGGGGTGCGAGGACGGGTGTGCACCTGCTCGTTGTCAGGACCCGCCTCATCTACCCCGCTACCCATCCATACACTCTGCGGCTCGGCTCCGGCCCTTCTTCCAAATAGCTCATTCTCAGTTGCCCCAGAACGTCTTTCCGCAACTCATTCCGCTTCGCCTTGGCATCGACGCCAAACACTCGCGCCGCATTCAGCCCGAAGATCTGTTCCTTCACCTGGCGTGTAAGTGGCTGATACCGGTGCTGCTCGATCAGCCGATCGGGAATCTGGAACCGCCGAAAGGCTTCGATCTGCCATTGCGGTGAACCATACCAGATCGAGTCCGTTCCCCAGAGCACGTGATCGGCGCCGAACGCCTCGATGATCTGCCCGAGCAGATGCGCGCAGACTGCGGGATGGGTCGTGACGAGTTGCGCAAAGGTCGAGCCAAGCTCCATGTAAATATTCTTGATTCCCGGCTGTGCCTGCTTCATGCGGCAGAACTCGGTCGTCCAAGGAATTTCTCCGGTCTTCGCAAACACCGCATCCACCGTCGAAGTACTCTTGAGCCCCGAGTGATAGACCAGAAAATCGATGTCCGGAAAATCTCTTGCGGCCTTGATCAAATCCTTGGGGTGGTTGTAGTCCGGCACTGGCCCAAGAGGAAATCCCTTGTGGACGCAGACACGTTTCACATTGAGCTTGCGCGCCTGCTCCAACATCGGATAGGCGATCTTCTCATCGTCCATCCACCAGCCACGATCGAATCCCTTTGGGCAGGAGCCGGTGTAACACTTCCATGCATCGACCTTGAGCGTCTCCGCCTGCATCGCCATGAACTCCAAATCGGCTACCCCCAGTTGGGGCGTAGCCAACCCATGCGCGAGCATTCGTTGAGACTGCGCGAGGCGGTTGATTTCGTCTCGGATATGGGCCATTTCGCTCGGAGGCACGACCGCTTCTTGCGGATAGGGGCCCGGCGGCGTGCTGATAAGGCCAATGGTGGTTTCGCTGTCGAGAAACACTTCTTTCACAAAGTTTTCCCACGAAAGATCGTCGATGGTGCCTCGATCGCCCGTAAGCTTCGGGTTGAGCCCTGATTCCCGTATCCATCGCCGGAGCGACAGCAGTCCCTGTTTGGACACCGCTCCCTTTCGATTATCCTCCGCACCAGCTGGATCAAAGTGCGAACCGACGTAGTGTGTCTGCACATCGAAGATAAAATAGGGCGCGCCCTGCTGCTCGGCAAAGGCTGCCGTTTCAAATAGTTCGGTCTCTCCAATGTCAAAAAACTTCCCAAAGACCGAGTTCATGGCCAGCAATGCGGCTGCCATCCCGCCGGTCGTCTTGAGAAAGTCTCGACGCGTGAGACCTCGGCGAGCTGCGGTCCGTTCCACAAGCGCAGTGGCAAGCTGTTCGGCACGAGCCTGCGCTGCAGTCTGGCAGAAGGGAGCGAA
>JANOJM010000145.1:0-1960 GCA_031418735.1 Nitrospiraceae bacterium
GAGATCGCGATTTTCTCCTTGTTGGTCGCGAAACTGATACCCGGCAGTGAGTAAGAGGGGCTTGCCGATCTGAAAATTGTGTTGCCACTCGACTCGATTCGCCAATGTATCGATCTGTGATCGAAAGGCAAACGTCGGAGAAACCACCCCCGTTTGCACGTTCCGCTGAGTCGTCCCCGAAAATGTCTCGGAGTCCTCTGTTTGACGAGACACAGTCAGTGCTTGGTTCCACCATGTCGTAATCGGCTGACTATATGAGGCGCTGTACACAAACTGCTGGCTGTTGGTGAACGCTCCCAGCGTATCGAAGCCGGGGCCAAACCCGCCGTCAATATTGGTCCTTCCCTGCAAGAGGCGAAAATTGAAGTCGAGCCGCCCTTCATGAGGCAGCGCAATCCCAAGCCGTGCCGACGTTTGCCAGTTATGAAACCCGTCTCGTTCTGATGCGCCCCGGCGATAGTTGACCGCTGAGAATCCAGTATAGTCCCAGCGAGAAAGGGCTACGCTGAAATCGACAGGCCCTGTTTTGCCGGATACTTGTCCGCCCTCTCGAATGGACGAGAACGATCCGTACTCAGCGAATGCGCTTGCCGATAGCGTGCCGGTACCCTTCTTCGTGGTGATATTGATCACACCACCCATCGCGTCCGCACCCCATAACATACTCTGGGCGCCGCGCAGAACTTCGATACGCTCAATGTTGTCGGTGGTCAAATTGGCAAAGTTAAAATTGCCCAGCGTGCCGCTGTTCATAATCGCGCCGTCGATCACCACCAGCACCTGATCGGAATTGCTCCCCCGGATGCGCACCGACGAGGCCGTGCCTGGCCCGCCATTCGAGAAGACCGTCACTCCCTGGCTGAGGCGGAGCGCATCCACAACCGTCTTCACGTGCCGACGCTCCAGTTCCTCGCCCGTAATGACTTCCACCGCGCTGGTCAATTGGGTGACCGGAACCGGCGTCTTCGTTGCGGAGATAACCACCTCTCTAGTTTCAAGAATTGGTTCAGTTTTGGCGGGCTCTTCACCGAATGCTGTCACAGACCACATGACGGAAAAACTGAGAAACGCGCACACGGAGAACAAGACGGATCGATACCGGTTACCAGAACACATAACTAACCTCCCTTTGACTCGAAGGGTTGTGTAGAAACATCCGTCAGCTGGGTGTCCTGACTTGCGGATCGTCGTTCCCCTGCGCCTTCCCATCTGGAGACGTGAACCGTGAATCGTTATGCGTTAAACGTGAAGATTTCTTCCTGCGTTTAACGGTTCACGAATAACGTTTAACGTCCCATGACAGTGGCTCTGTGCAGGATCGCTCCCCGCTTACAGTGGCGGCACCGTGATGGCTTTGCACCATCTTCCCCGTCGCTGACGGCCTTTTCCTAAAACTCCCTCTCTGATTGTGACAACATGCACCCCTGGTTTATTCTGCAATGAGGAGTGGGGCACATCCTCCTCATTCATTGCGAAACTCGTCAGTCGTCCATCGTTCGAGAAAGAATCGCGTTCATCTCTCGGATCTTCCGATTGACTGTCTTCCGCCTAGCACTGCCTCTAATAGATCATGCTCTCAGATACTCTGTTTTGTAGGCAGTGGACAGTGGAGTCATGGCAGTGAAGTTCCAATCGAATATCAGAACGGCAGATTGCTCAGAGGCATGTGAAAGGAGGCGTCTCCCATTCTTGACCACCAGACTTTGAGCCTTCCAAAAATCGAGCGTCTTCTCGGCTCCAGTTCTGTTACACACAATCAGCGGCAAGCCTGTCTCGCGGGTTCGTTCCTCCCATTCACCGTTCGGCCCATGTATGCCAGGGCCCCAGGAAGAAGGAGAAACAAGAATTTGTGCGCCCCCCGATTTCAAGGCGCCGGCGATGCCGGGCGTAAAGGCGTCGGCGCACACCAACAGGCCAACTTTCACCCCATCGCACTGGAGCGGAACTACAGCCTCTCCGG
>JANOJM010000146.1:0-4499 GCA_031418735.1 Nitrospiraceae bacterium
TCTTCTTGCAGGAGCCGACTTCGGCTTTCGCCGATCCGCCCCTCGCGCTGCCCGCCATCGAAGATAGGGATCGACATGGTAACCCCCACGTTGTACGTACTGGTCGAATTATTCACCTGATTCCCGATGGCTCCATAATCACCTTGAGCCTGCAACGAGGGAAGCCTTTCTGCCTTGACCGAGCTGAGGGACAGGCGAGATACCTGGATCCGCTGCTCCTGAGCTTTCATTTCCGGTCGATTGGCCAGCGCCACCTCCATGGCATCGTTCTGAGTCGGGATCGGCTCCTCCGGCGAATTGAGTTCATCGGTGAGGACAAGCTTCACATCAAAATTGACTCCCAGGGCATTGATCAGAATCAGCTTGGCCCGTTCGACATCGCTCTTTGCCAACTCTAAACGTTGCCGCTCGTTCTCCAATTGCGTTTCAAGCCTGGCCGTATCGAGGCCCGTGGCCATCCCGCCGCTCTGCCGGCCTTTGATGTAGGCCACGAGTTCCTTGTACAGTTCCACATTTGCCGTCCGAGCGGCTGCAGTCTCGGAGTTCCGCAAGACTTCCAGATAATGCAAGGCCACCGTCGCCATCGTGTCGTTCTTCGTCGTGTCTGATTCCATTTCCGAGACCGCCAATGCCGCGCGCGATGCGCGCCAGCGCTCGATCAAGCTCCAACTGAAGAGCGACTGGGACAGGGTGCCTCGGGCATCGGCAATGTCGAACGGTTGGGTGCGGACCGGAGCGCCGCCGATGGTGCCGAGAAAGAAGGTCTGATTCGTGAACTTGGAGGAACCAGACAGGTTCGGCAATAACGCGCCCAGTTGCGTTCTCGAGGCGCTGCGCGCCCCTTCGATGCGCTCCTTGTACAGTCGCACCTGTGGACTCATGTCCAGCGCCGCCTCAATGGCATCTTTTAAGCTCAGCCTGAGCACCGGCATCTCTTGCAGGATCTGCGGAGGCGGCTCTGCAGCCAGGCTGCGCTCCGCACACAATAAACCCGCCACAACGAATGTCCACATAAAGCGCGCGTAGACTCGCATACGATTACATTTCCTTCACGGAATGAAGATCGTTATTCGGTCTGTCTCGTCTGTCCGGTCTATCTGGTTATTCTTGTTTACCAAACACACGAGACAGACCGAATAGACGAGACAGACCAGATAGACCAACCATCACGGCCCCTTTGCCGACGAAAGATGAAAGTCGACGGTGCAGGCCAGGCCTGCGGCGATCGCTTTATTTGCATTCGGCATTTCCAAGCGCACCCCAAACGTGCCGCTCGCGCTATCGACGACCCTATTCACGACCACGATCAACGCCTGATAGGTTGGCTGCCCTTTTCCTTCCGGCCGCACATCGGCCTTCATGCCTGTTTTCAACTTGCCGAGCAGGGAGAGCGGCGCATAGACCTCCACCCGCAAGGGATCGACCTGCGCCAGTTTCATCACCGGTGTTTGGCGGGCCAGCTCGCCGGGAGAGAGCAGCCGATCCATCACCACGCCATTGATGGGACTTCGAATCGTGCGCAGGTTCAGCGCTGCTATCGCCCGGTCCAATTCCAGCTTTGCCAGGCTTTTGTTTTCCGACGCCTCCTGAAACGACATGTCGGCCAAGGCCTTTTCCGTCTGAGCCTGATCCACATCGTGTTGGGCAATCGAGTTGTTCTTGATCAAGTCCAAGGCCCGTTCGAGGTTTCGACTGCTGAACCCGACCTTCAGCTGACTGCTCTTCAGCACCGCTTCGGCGTCCGCCTTGGCTTTCGCTAATGCAACGGTCGCCTCTTCCAGACTCGATTCGAGCGTCACAATGACCTGCCCCTTTGTCACCCAATCTCCGCGTTCCACCGGTACCGTATAAATCAGCCCCTCCACCGGAGTGGCGATGGAAATCTCGGCAGAGGGTTTAATCACGCAGGCCATTTCCGCCGCCCACACCGCCGGCGCTGTCAGAGCACAGAGACTCACCGCAACGGTCAGCAGACCCATCACGCCCAACCCTGTCGGAAGATATTGTTGCTGTCGTCCTAGCCCCTGCATCATTCCAGTCGTCCAGAAAATGCCAGCGATGTTTCCAATTGATCCTCATGCTGCAAGAGATCCCGGCGAATCCGTGCATGCAGGGACTCGGCGGACAGCTGGGCCTGTCGCACAAGAAACGCCGCCGGTTTGCCCTGTAACGGCTTTCCTTGACTCACCATTGTGCGAGCCATCCATCGCCACAACAGGCGACGGGATGTCGTCATCAGCTCATCCTCCAGCGACGCAACTGTTTCAAAACTGCCTGGATCCCCCTGGCGGCCACTACGACCGTAGAGCTGCCGATCGATGCGTCCAGCCTCATGCCGCTCTGTTGCCAACACATGCAGCCCCCCAGCCTTCGCCACCTCCGCTAGCAACTTGATATCCGTGCCGCGGCCGGCCATGTTTGTGGCCACCGTGATACGCCCTGGCTGGCCTGCCTTGGATACAATGTCGGCTTCTTCCTTGTCCTGTCTGGCGTTGAGGATGACATGCGGGATCCCCGCCGCAGTGAGTTTCTCGCTCAGGAGCTCGGAGGCAGACACAGACCTCGTCCCCACTAGGACCGGCCGTCCGTACTTATGGAGCACTGCGATACGTTCCACAACGGCATCCCACTTCTCCTCCGCTGTCGCGAACAGCCGCTCTCCCGCCCACTGCCGCTTGAGCGGACGATTGGTTGGAATCGTCACGGTGGCCAGACGATATACCTGCCACAGTTCGGTGGCAACTTCCTGCGCCGTACCGGTCATCCCGGCAAGCCACAAATACCGGCGAAAAAATCGCTGATAGGTGATCCGTGCCAACGACGAGTTCATAGGCGTGAGCGGGCAGC
The DNA here is from genome assembly GCA_031418735.1 of Nitrospiraceae bacterium. Lineage (GTDB taxonomy): Bacteria > Nitrospirota > Nitrospiria > Nitrospirales > Nitrospiraceae > Palsa-1315. The sequence goes on from JANOJM010000146.1 coordinate 2,848, forward strand.
CCTCTTTCAATTCGATCAGTTGATGCAGCCCCTGTTCCCACGACCGGTCTCCCATGATGCGCCCGGTATACTCGTCGATAATCTGGACCTTCTCGTCCCTGACGAGATAATGGGTATCGCGATGGAACAAATGGAGCGCCGTGAGCGCCTGACGGACGAGTTCTTCGCGCCGCCTCGGCCCGGACAAGAAGCCGGTTAGATCCTTCGCGCGCGATGCCAACCAGGCTTGGCCGGCCGGCGTTAGACGAATGCTCCGCTCCCGTGAATCAATCTCGAAATCCTGTCCATGTGTAAGTGCGCGCGCGAGCGCCAACACCATCTCGTAGATCGGCTTCTCTAGGACTTTCCCTCCGCTGCTGGAGATAATGAGCGGGACACGCGCCTCATCCACCAAAATACTGTCCGCTTCGTCCACAATGCCAAAGCACAATCCCCGGAGCACCAAATTCCGGAGTCGCGTGGCATCTCCATACAATTTTTCAAGCTGGAGCTGAATACGATTGGGCTGCCGTCCCACGGCCAGGCGATCCCGCAGATAATCGAACGCCAGCTCCTTATTCGTACAGTAGGTGACATCGCAGGCATAGGCCGCGCGGCGCGCCAGGGGATTTTGCTCGTGGGTGATCACCCCCACCGTCAGGCCCAGCATGCGATAGATCGGACCCATCTCGGCCGCATCGCGCGCCGTCAGATAATCGTTTACCGTAATGATATGCACCGGCACGCCGGCCAGGGCTGCCGTCGCGGCAGCCAACGTGGCCGTCAACGTCTTGCCTTCTCCCGTCGCCATCTCCGCCACACAGCCATTGAGCAAGGCCCAGCCGCCGAGAATCTGCACATCATAGTGCCGTTGACCGATCGTCCTCTGCGCCACCTCCCGCACAAGAGCAAAAGACCGGAATACCAACTCTTCGCTGAAACCTCTGCGCCGGAGCTGCTCACGAATGTTGACAACCTCTTGGCATAGTTGGTCATCGTGCAATCCGGACAGCAGGCGCCCCTGATCGTTCACCGGCCCGACCACTTCGGTCCGCATCGCGGTACGCTCCTGCAGCCGTCGCATGATCGGGCTCGCAAGCTTCACCCCCTGCCGATCGAACCAGCTCTCACGCGGTACCGACCGTTCCGGATAGGCGCTGTGCAGCGCCGTCTGTTGGCGAGCCATATCAAACATTGAAGCGCGACAAGAATAATTGTCGTCCCTGGCGATACCACTGAGTCATGAGCGATTCCCATCCATGATCGAAACGCACATACACGCGCCCGCCGACATTCACGACACCCAGCTCGACGGGTAATTGGAGATCCATCTGAAACACTTTTCGCATGGCCTTCTGGCCTTTGGGATCTTTCGTATCCATCGGCACCTGTCCACCTCCCTCGCTCCCAAGCGCGAGACTCGGCAATTCATCGCTCGCCGCCGGCACCAGCCGTTTCACCGCTGCATCGATCGGACTCGCAAGCCGTTCGGAAAAACGAATCTGAACAGCCTTCATACTGTGACGGATCAAGTCGATATCGGTCTGATCCACGATGGTGCGGACCGTCAGCGTATTCAGGTCCACGACGTGGGCCAACACGTCGCCGCGATGCACGAACCGACCAGGCAAGTCCTCCGCACGAGGTAAGACCAACGTGCCGGCTACCTTCGC
>JANOJM010000147.1:0-13246 GCA_031418735.1 Nitrospiraceae bacterium
TTTCGTTCGACATCAGGCCGGGTGAAATTCTTGGTTTGTTGGGCCCGAACGGGGCAGGGAAAACCACCACGATTCAGATGTTGCTCGGGGTGGTGACACCGACCGCCGGCTCCATTCAGATGTTTGGACTCGACTTGGCGGCTCACCGCGAAGAGATCCTACAGCAAGTCAATTTTTCTTCAACCTATGTCTCTCTGCCGCAGGCACTCACAGTCGAAGAGAACCTCTGGGTGATTGCGCGGCTGTATGGCCTGTCTCAGACCCAAGAGCGAGTCGATGACATCGTAAAGCGGCTTGAGATGGAGGAGTTTCGTCATAAAGTGACGCGCAAACTCTCTTCAGGCCAAAGCACTCGTCTTGGGTTGGCCAAGGCGTTCTTGACCGAACCGAAGATTCTGTTTCTCGATGAGCCGACGGCGAGTTTGGATCCCGATATCGCGCAAAAGATCCGGAGCTTCCTCAAAGAGGAGCGACGATCGTCGGGGCTGAGTGTGCTCTATTCGTCGCATAATATGCACGAGATGGAAGAGATGTCGGATCGGATCATCTTCCTCCAGCGGGGAAAGATTGTGGCGGAGGGGACAGCGCAGGAGATTGTGGCGCGGTTCGGGCAGGCGGACTTAGAGGAAGTGTTTGTGAAGTTGGCTAGAGAAAAATAGAGAAGGAGGAACCAGCTAGGGTGTTCTCTTTGCTCGCGCAACGCGCGGCCTGAGAAGGCCCTCGTTGGACGCGCGCAGTCAGGAACACCCTAGCCGGTTCCTCCTCGGAGAAGAGGCTCTTGCCAACCAGAGTGGGGAAGGGGAAAAGGGAACGATGAAGGCCCACCGAATCTATGCGTTGGTGACGAGGTATTTGTATCTGTATCGGCGGAGCTTGCCGCGGATAATGGAAATTTTCTATTGGCCGTTTCTAGACCTCGTCATCTGGGGATTCATTACGGTCTACCTCATGAAATTCCAGGGGCAGATTCCGGGGGCTGTGACATTCTTTCTGGGGGCGTTGATCCTGTGGGATATCTTGTTCCGCTCTCAGCAGGGAGTCACGATTTCGTTCCTTGAGGAGATTTGGGCGAGAAATCTCATGAACTTATTCGCCAGTCCACTCAAGCCGAGCGAGTTTCTCGCCGCGACCATGGTCATGAGCATTCTCAAAGTGATGGCTGTCTCTGTCGTCATGGTGGTCTGCGCAGGCCTGTTTTATTCTTACAATATCTTTGTGATCGGGCTGTGGCTCATTCCCTTTGTGTTGAATCTCGTGTTGACAGGATGGATTATCGGGGTGCTGACTACGGCCCTCATCATGCGATTTGGCCAGGAGGCTGAAGTCTTGGCTTGGAGCATGGTGTTCCTGTTTCAGCCGATCTCCTGTGTATTTTATCCGATGGAAGTGCTCCCGGGGTGGTTGCAGGCTATTGCCTGGATGAACCCGGCTTCTCATGTGTTTGAAGGGATGCGCGCCGTACTGAACACCTCTTCCGAGCCGATCACCCATCTTGGGTGGGCGACCGGTCTCAATCTAGTGCTTCTCGGTCTGGTCATTGCCGTCTTTCATTGGATGTTCGAGCTTTGTAGGGAACGCGGACTGCTGGTTCGTATCGGGGAGTAAGCTTGCAAATGTAGGCTGAACCTCAACCTTCCTTGTGTTGGCGGACTTTTTCAGCATCCTGCCAGAGATCGGATTGCCATTTTTAAAAGGGCTGTGATAGCCTACCATCACCTTATTGCAGGGGCCTGGCGGTGAGGTGGAGTGAAACATTCAGGTCTGCAGCATCGATGTTGTCTTGCCCGAGAATCTCGTCGGAAGTCAGACCTAAGTCGCCTCATTGTTCGCGTCTTCGGCCCGCTCCGTCCCCGTTCCTCGCGTACAAGACAATATCATCATTCTCAAAGGAGGAGCCCCAGATGGGTTCAAAGATCTATGTCGGTGGGTTGCCTTACTCGGCCACTGAGCAGGAGTTGAGCGATTTGTTCGGGCGACATGGCGCTGTCGCTTCTGCGCGGATCATTACAGATAAGTTCACGGGACAGGCACGGGGCTTCGGCTTCGTCGAGATGTCTTCGGATGTAGAAGCGCAGGCGGCCATTACCGCTCTCAATGGTACAGAAATGGGTGGCCGGACCTTAACGGTGAATGAAGCGCGTCCCCAGGAGCCTCGCACCGGCGGTGGTGGTTTCGGTGGGGGTGGCCGTGGCGACTCCGGCGGCGGTAAGCGCGATCGCTGGTAGTCTGTCATCGCAAGCACAACAACCAATACGAACGGGGGCTGTTATCGTCAAGATAGCAGCCCCCGTTCGCTAATCAACCCACCCATCCCCGACCGTTGGAGTTCCGGGAGGGCCTGCCGTCAGACTCTCGATCGAAGGCGGAGACGCGTTGAGAACCTGTCGCACGAGCGACACCAGGGCTTGGATATCAAACGGTTTGGGGAGAAATGGGAGATCTCCCCGGCGTATGCCGTATCCTGCTAAGTCTTTCTCTATATTGCCGGACATGAGGATTATTCGCAGGTCTTTTCGTATGCGGAGCGCGCGGATGGCCAGCTCGTGGCCATGTACATGGGGGAATTGATTGGAGCTTGAGGCCATTTGAAAGCCTGGAGGAGGGAGGATGAGGTCTGTGAGCAGGAGATCGATAGGCCCTTCGTGCTGTGCGCAGATTTTGAGTGCTTCTGAACTGCCATCGGCATCGAGGACCGAAAAGCCTGCCTGCTGAAGTATCGTCTTGCACAGCATCGTGATGGACGGCTCGTCATCAAGCAGCAGGATGGTCGGGGGTGCAGACCGGGATACATTATTCTGCTGTCCTGACATGGTATGCCTGCCTTGACAGCAGCATAGTACCGGACAGGGTCGATGGCGAAATTATTCACGTTCCTGGTCGGGCCTTGAGCGCATCCAGCCGTTTCTTTTCCAGACTGACATGCACTGATTTCTCCTGCGTCACGATGACGGCTCCTGGCGCCTGGCCCTTCGCCTTCTTGACCCACTTGCGTCTTGTATAGATCACGTCACCTTTGCCGCTTTTCTTGAGATCGCTGTAGAGCAGCGCCAGTGTCGCAGCGTCTCGTATGGTCTCAGGAGGCGGATCGCTTCCTTTTTCCATGCGGACCACAACGTGTGATCCAGGTGTGCCACGGGCATGGAGCCAGAGGTCATCGCTTTTGGCAAGACCGAACGTCAGCTCGTCGTTCTCCCGCGCGTTTTTTCCGACATAAATCGCCAAACCGTCCGATGAAATGAAGCGGCGGAAGGGGCCTTGGTGTTGTTCCTGACGATCCTTCCTCTTGCCTGTCCGTGGTCGCACAGGGGTGCGATGAGGTTTGTCGGGTGGCTGCCAGGTTCCCTGTTCAATCGCAGTCAGTTCCTGGCGCAGAGTCTCCAATTCTTTCTGCCCCTCTTCAACACGTGGCCGCAACTCCCGTTCTGCCGCCAGCTGCTTCCGATGTTTCCTGAAGTAGTCGTCCATATTGCCCTGGGGAGTTTTGGCTTGGTCGAGGGGGATCGTCAGGTTTGGGAGCGCCTCATCGAAATAATCCACGACGGCTATTTCAGTCTGACCCTTGCGGATGGTACCGAGGCTCGCTTTGATGAGTTCGCCGTAGCGATCGTACGTCTTATATTTTTCTGCTTTTGCGAGGTCTTCGTGCCAGGCCTCAATGCGGCGGCGGAGCTTCTTGATGGACTTTTTGAGTATCCCCGCCCGGGCATGTCGCACGGTCTCGACGGCGGAGGTTGCTTCGGCTCTGTGGTAATGGGCATCGATGGCAGCCGATAGGGGAAATGGCGATTCTTGGATATGCTGGCTGAATCGATCTAGGTCGGCTGCATGTCGATCCCCTTGAGGGAGAGCAGGTGGAGCATAGTTCTGTCCCACAAGGTTCTTTGCCCCATTTAGGTCCCGTCGGATGAGGCCTGCGTCATCGAGTACGAGGAGATTCGACGTCTTTCCTGTCAGTTCGGTGACCAGGGTGCAGGGACCCTCCTTGGCGCTCAATGTCAGTTGAACGATCCGGTCACCGGGGATCTGCTCGATCCGGTCGATGCGTGCGCCTTGGAGATGGGCACGGAGAAATTGACAGAAGGGGGGAGGCGTCGGTGGATTCTGAAAGGCTTCCGTGGTGAAGTGGAGACGGGCGCTCTCCGGGTGGCAAGAGATGAGGAGTCGATGTGTCCGTCCAGGCGCACGAATCTCCAGCACGAGCGTCCGATCCGTCGGCTGGTAAATCTTTTGAATCCAGCCTCCGGCTAAGGCCGGAGCACATTCATCCATCACCTTCGCAATTTCCATCGCGGTCAGCGCCACAATTTTCCTCCAACCGGCCACAGGGGACTGTCCCCATTTAGGCTATGGCTCGTAACCCAGATCATTTTTGCCGCATGGGGCCAATGTGTGACACCTAGAAGCCATTTAGGCCGAATGCTGTTCGTCTGCACTCTACGATTCACTGCGAAAACACGCAAGCAGTTGCAAAGACATCTGTGGCATCGCGATTGCTCTCTTAGACAGGTAAGCGATTGGCCGCAAGTCTGCTAGGCTTAGAAAGTGATTGAGTGTGGTGTCGTGGTTGCGGGCTTCAGCGTTAACGAGAGGAGGGCTCCATGCATTGCGTACGATGTGACGGGTTCATGGTGGCAGATAATTTGATCGACATACGAGAGAGCAGTATTCCAATGTGGATGAAAGGGTGGCGATGTGTATCCTGCGGGAACATTGTCGATCCGCTCATTCAGAAACATCGCATGATCCAACAGTCAGGAGCTACGCAATTGATCGAGAGAAAAACGGCAGTACCGCGGCTCCGTCGCGTCGCGTAACGCGATGGCTTAACCGGGGTTGGTGTCAGTTGACCTCATGATACCCACGAGCACTGATCCCTTGCTGCGGCATCAAGAATCGGTTCAGAAGGAGTTTCAGTCCTGCTCCAGTTCTTCTGATATTCCACAGGCTCTTTTCAGTCCCGTTCAATCCTGTCCGTAGAACTGTCTCTTTCATGCCTTAAATTCAGCGAGATTGGCGGGCTAGATTTTTTCACTGGTCTGTCGATAACAGTAAAGAACTCGACAGGTTGGAGGTGCTGTGCGAGGTTGGCTGTAGTACGGCACTTCTCTTGCGGAAGCATCTCTTCATGACACTCGCCCCCATAATAAAAGCCTGTGACCGAGGAATGGCCCAACGCGGTAGCCGACGGGTTTATACGCGTGTCATAACCCTCAGTCTGATTGTGACCGGGACCCTCCTACTGCAAGGGTGTTTGGCAGGAGCTTGGGTAGCCGCGGTATCCGTGGATTCAATGAGGAGCAGTAACGTGACCTTTGAGCCATTTGAGCAATCATGGGTGGCACAGCAGGATCAATCGAGCGATGCTGCTCCTGATTTGAAGGTGACGAGCGTGGCAGTCCTTCCGGTTGAGGGCGATCCGGAGATGGGCGCGCGGCTTGCTGCCCTGTTGCAGGAGGAGACCGCGTTGCGTGTTGAAACGCCGGTGAGCATTGCGGCAGGAGTCACCGTAGCCGATCCAGGCTCAGCACATGCCGAAGAGAATGATCGCAGTACCCTGGCTAAAGAAGTCACGCGGAAACTCAGTGTCGATACTGTTCTGGTCAGTCGTGTGACTGTCGGTTCACCCTCGCACCCGAGCGACTGGGGGTGGAAAGCAGAGGACTCACGACGCCTCTATCTCTACCTGATAAATCGCGATGGCCGACTGCTCTGGAAGGATGAACTGCCCTTCACGCTAGTAAAAGGTTCCACCTCGCAGCAGGAAGCATCCATGCAGACCGATCTCAGCGATCACGTGATGCAGCATGTCAAAGAACTGCGCCTTGATGAACTTGGGTACATACCGAAGAAGGCTTTTCACCAACCTCCGAGAAACATAGACACCCTTACCCGCTAAACCCCGGCGGCTACTTCACCTGCCAGCCATGAGACTGCGCCTGCTCGCTCTTCTTGCAGCGCGCCCATTCCTCCGGTACAGTCTGATTCTTTTTCCATCTTGGAGCATCGTTCTCCATGCCGTTGCTCGATGTGCCGTTGCTGGCTCGTCTTCAGGAAGAGTTTCGCCTGTCGATGAAGCGACTTCTGGGCGATCTCTGTTTGGATTTGGAAGGCCAATATGCAGAGGTTGCAAAATCGTTGGCCTTGCCCATGGCGTACTTCCGTTTCCTCGGTCAAGCACTCGAACGCGATGCCTTTTCCCACTGGAAAGTGGTTGGCTGGATCGAAGCGCTGAACGACCTCGTCTATTTCATCGACTTACTGCAGCAGATTCGCGAGGAGCGGCAGCCTCGTGAGTTTGCGGCGCAGTTGTATGTCGAGTGTGAAGAGAAATTTTTCGAGAACAGTTATCTGGACGAGCTGTTCCCACGCGGAGTCTCGCAGGCATCGGGACTTGAACGGCGACTGAATAAACTCTGTGGTCGGCTCACGCAGGAGTTGACACAGGAATCGCTCTGCCTCGTGCCGGGGCTCCCGTTGTTATGGTGCGCCTCTCGCAAGATTCCGTCCTGGGATGTCGAGATACAGCTCGGCGCCAACTTCGAGCGGGCGGAGCTGTTTGGAACGATGCCGATGGGGCTTGGGGACGATAGCTACGAGGCTCCTTCATTGATGAAGAGAACCCTGAAGCAATCATCCGGTCAAGCCACTCTTCTGATTGGGCCGCACGATCTGTCCCTGAAGATCGGGCAAACCTTGACGCCTCTCTGCACGAAGCGAGGTAGTCGATTGGAATGGAATTGGACGCATCGGTCATCGGTCGTGGCCATGGAAGCTCGATCTGAGGCTGTCACAGTCGGGCCGACGCTCGTCTATGGGAAGGATCGACAACCTCGCACAGTAGCCCCTACCTCAGCCGATCACGTTGCGCGAATCGGGCGGGCATGGACAACCATTCAAGAGGCGTGGCCGGAAGGACAAGAGATCCTGGCGCTTCTAACCACTAGAATCGTTCCCCTCAAAGCCAAGGGCGTCGTCAGTTTTAGCTACCGCCACCGGCCTGGACTTTCCTTTATCAACTGCTTCGATCGGGGCGACCTCGATCTGATCGATGACCTGATCCACGAAAATAGCCATCACCATTTGAATCTTCTCTTGCGCAAGCATGTCATGTATCACGGCGATCACAATCAGCAGATCTTCTATTCTCCCTGGCGCCGCAGCCTGCGTCCCCTCAGAGGCATTCTGCATGCGACCTTTACCTTTACGATGGGCGCGATGCTGTTCGAACGACTCTCAACGTGGGCCTCTGGGCTGGGTGGGTCGGCTCGATGGAAACGGGCGGGGCTATCCCAGCGCGATCTGCAGCGAGCCAGGTTTCGTTGTCTTGAAGAAGTGGAATCCGTCCGCTACTCAATCCAGGATTTGGAGTATGCCAGTTGGCATCTCAAGTGGCTCACCGGCTCAGGCCAGCGGCTGGTCAAACAGTTGGCAGAAACAATCGAGCAGGTCGAGCAGAACATTGCGCCCCACAGAAAAGCAGTCCTCGCCTCCAAATTCGGCCCTTCCCTTCGACGCCACGTAAAAGAACTCCACCAAGCCCGCCAAACCTACGGGCCGGTAAGACTGTCTAAGGCCTAGACGTGTATTGCGAAACGTTTAGTCTTCTCTGTTGCTCTAATCCATGAAACGGCATAGGGATGGGCACCATGTGTTTTAGAGGCTTGCACATATTCTTTCAGCTGAAGGAATGACACGGAAGGGTTTATCCTCCGAGGCCCCCATGACAACTGTTTATCGAGTTCAGATAGGTTTGCTGAGCCTTCGGGCTGTTTGATGAGTTGGGCGGCTAGTTCTCTAGCATCAGACTTCGGATCGCTGCCTCTGATGAACTGATCTGTTTCGATGAATAGCAGGGCGGTTGGCGAGAGAGTCGAGAACCCTGCCTTCCACATCCCCAGAGTTTTGACCAAGTTGATCCATCCATGTTCCGCGAGCTCGTCCGCAGATAAAGCCAGGACATCTTCTGTGAAACTTAGTTCATTGCAAAGCGATGCTGGGTCGACTACTGGGTCGTGGTCCAGTCCATGCTGAGATTTTCTATTCAAGAAAACAGCGAGGTGTTGAGCGGACAAGGATAAACCACTTCTCGGTAATGGCGCACCTGGACCGCTAACAAGTCCAGTCATTCTGAAACAATTTTTCTGAATTTTAGCTTGAGTCTTGGCCTCGCTTGCTTTGACCAGGAGATCTTGATAAGTCGCTCCATGAACAGGCCATACTGCGATTCCAAGGGACACAGTGATATGCACTAGGTCTGTATCGACTCTGAACTCGAACTGTTCAAATGCTTTGCGAATCTTTTCTGCGAAGCTTGCCCCTTCCATCCCGTCATGGTTCGGTAGGATTAGCACGTACTCGTCACCGCCGTGTTTGTAAGCTCCCCCTCGTATGCGAGTAAGGCTTTCAACTAGATGCATCGCATCAGGGAGGAGGCTTTGATCAATTCTTGGTTCTGAGTATTTTGTGTTGAGAGCCTTGAAATTGTCGAGGTCTGCAAAGAGCACAGCGATTTGTCCATTCACAGGGCCCAATTGTTGAGACCAGTCAGCGAAGTCCTTTTCGGCCTGGCCAGGGCTCAACAGAATTTTGAACTTCTGATCCAGTTCCTTACTAAGAGTAGGTGTTTGAGTGTTCCCCTGTGTGCGCAACTCATCGACAAGGAGATCAATTTCAATGGAGGCTTTTCTCAGGGCGCTGTTTCTGGCTTGCAGGGTTTCTTCTCGAAAGCCAGGTTTGTAGTCTTTCATCAAGCCTAAGTTGGGGTCGGACTGCACAGATTGCTCGCACCACTCTGGAGTTACCCATTCCTCTGACTGTGCCTTAAGCTCAGAGGCCAGGGTTTCGCTGAATAAGACGCGCAGGGCGGAGATGAGGCGTTTTTGGCATTCGAGGACAGCTTTCACGCGGCTATCTATCTGTTGAACTCGGCTTCGTTGATAAAGGCCAAGAGTATTACTTGTATGAATCGATCCCCTGCTGGCGGCTTCCGCACTGTTTTTGGAAAACGCCGCCTGTGTTTCCTGAGCGATTTCCTCCATCTTTACGCCCATCATTTGATTGAGACGATCGTTGAAATTGGCGGGAAGCATGGGATAAGTCCTCGCGATTACACCTTAAGGGCGGAGCAGAAATCGAAAAGTTTTGATTCAGTAAGTCAACAGGGAACTGTTACTGACAAGGCTTCCGTGCTTCTAAGCTAGCTCGCTTATGTTGGTGTCTCCAACTAATAACACCCTGACACATAGTTTCTTCAACGCGGGCACCGCTTCTTCGATCAATCTTCGGTGGACAGGGCGAATTGCTATTCCGTAATCGTCGGCCATTTCTTGTCCTATTCTGAAAACAATCTGTCCCAACAAGGTCATAGCATCGACATTAATAGTGCCTGGGCTGCTCTGATGGCCGGGCCTGTCGGCTTTGACTTCTACAACAAGCTTTCGTCCGTCTTTCTTGGCAATGATGTCGGGACCGGTCCTTTGCTGGCGGGGGATAACCTGATACCCGTTTTCCGTCAAATATTGTCGAACTCGTGTTTCAACCTCAGGCTCTCTCATTTTGACCCCCTCGGATTATTTAGAAGTCGAAGGAAAGCGCGGTGGAACCTTCTTGATGACAGGCTGCTCAAAAAGGTCAGTCAACGAGGCCGCAGGCGAAGCGAGAGCCGGAGGCGTACCCACTGGGGTACGTTGAGGACTCTTGCGAGACGAGAACGAAGTTGGGTGCCTTTTTCAGCAGCCATTAAGGCTCGACGGTCACGTCCACATAGGCCGGCACACTGTCCGCCCCCTTCTTATCCGTCACCCGCAGCTTAAACCGGTACGTCCGTTTCTCCGATACGATCGGCGCGAGAAACGACGGTTCGGCGTTATCCACGTCCAATAGGGCGATCTTGCTGCCTCGTACCTGACTCCACGAATAGTACAGTGCTTCACCTTCGGCATCACGGCTTTTCAATCCGCTCAACTTCACCTTCGATCCAGCCTTCACGGTCTTGTTCGATCCTGCATCGGCGATCGGCGGTTCATTCGGTTCGTCATTGACGTTCACATTTACGTCAAGCTGAGCCTGCTTGCCGCGATTCGTGACTGTGAGCGTGGCTTTGCCGTTTCCGGCAATTTGCAGCAGGCCATCCTTCAAGACCTTGATGACCTTGTCATTGGAGGACTTGCAACTGGTGCCGCTGGCCGGTGAGCTGATCCGGCGGATTTCGCCATCGGTGAACTCGCCTACGACCGGAAGCTCAAAGACCTTACCCATTGAATCGACGTGACCGAATGCTGAGGATTGTCCGGCGCGTCCGAGTTGCAAGGGCTTGTCGGTTTCAAAGTCGATGGTGGTGAGGGTCGCGGCAGGTTCGACTTGTACGACAATTTCATCGAAGACGGATCTGGTGCCTAATCGTCCGCGCGAGATTTCTGCGACCGCCAGCAAGCGCATCGGCCCGATGCCGTCTTTCGGAACCAACAAGGGGCCGCCGAAGGCCGGGTGATGGTCGGACAATCCGATCATCGCCACCGGCGCAACGATCGACCCCGTGGCGGTAGCGTCCGCCTGCTCTACCAGGGTGTCATCCTGTTCACCATACCAATAGTAGCGGACCTGGATGATGCCGGAATCATTTCCGAGGTCCACACTGGCTGTGATGGTTTTTCCCGCCGTGAGTTTGCCCCCCTCTACCGGCTGTGTGATCTTGAAAGCGATGGCCTGTTGGGCCTGAAGCGTAAGGCAAAAGGCAACAGTAAAAAGGCAACAACTATGAGCCCACGCCTTACGTTTCACGTCTCACCGCTTCAGGTGGAAGGGGACATCGGTTAGGATGACTCGCTCTTTGAACAACAGCGCTGTCTTGAGGAGCAGCGCGCGTTGATTGTGCAGGATGCCCTGCCACCAGTGGGCGGGAAGAATCTCCGGGATGACGACCGTCACCCAGGTATCCGGCTCCTTTTTCAACAACTCCTCAACGTAGTCGAGGAAAGAACTCAAGACGGAACGGTATGGGCAGGGTAATACCGATAACCGGACACCGCAGCCCCACTGGGCCCACTGGATTTGTATGCGCGCCGTGGACTCTGCATCCACATCCACCATCACCGCCTGAATTTCGCCGGGACGGCTGCGTGCGTAGTCGACTGCGCGAATGACCGCCTGATTGACGCCGTTAATGGGAATGACGACGACATTGCGTCGTGGAAGCGGGGGGCGGTGATCACGCGTGAGCGAGATCTGTTCAGTGACGGCTTTGTAGTGCGAGCGGATCGAACGGAACATTAAGACCAATATGAAAATGAGGACAAAGACGATCCAGGCGCCGTGCGTAAATTTGGTCGTGGCAATGATGATGAGGGCGATGCCGGTCGTGACGGCGCCTACGCCGTTCACGATCAGTTTCGCTCGCCAATGAGGCCCCTTCTTGCTCAGCCATTGGCGTACCATACCGGATTGAGACAGGGTGAAGGAGATGAATACGCCGATGGCGTAGAGCGGGATCAAGGCGTGCGTGTCGCCGTGAAAGAGGATCAGAAGAAAACACGCGATGACTCCTAAAACGACGATCCCGTTCGAGAACACCAAGCGGTCGCCGAACGTCGCCATCTGGCGGGGCATATAGCCGTCGCGCGCGAGAATTGAAGCGAGCTGGGGAAAGGCCGCAAAGGCACTATTGGCGGCAAGGACTAACAGCAGCATCGTCCCGATCTGGAACGCGTAGTAGAGGGCTCCGGTGCCAAATGTGATACGTGCTAATTGTGAAATGACCGTCTCATCCGTTTTGGGCTGAATCCCAACGTGGTAGGCCAGGAAGGTGATCCCCATAAATAACGATGCCAGAATCAGCGACATCCAAATCATGGTGACCGAAGCATTCTGGGACTCCGGTCGGCGAAAGGCTTTCACGCTGTTCGAGACTACTTCCATTCCGGTCACGGCGGTACAGCCTGCGGCAAATGTTCGAAGGATCAGGAACAGCGTCAGCTCTTCGACCGCCGTCTGGTGGCCCGGCGACACTGAGGCGCTTTGTCCGAAGAAGGCCTGGATACTTCCGATCCCCACCATCACTCCGATGATGCCGACGCCAAAGTAGGTGGGAAAGGCGAAGAATGTCCCCGACTCCCGCACGCCGCGCAGGTTGATGACGACAATGAAGATGATGGCGGCGAGCCCGAGGGCGACGCGATGCTCAAACAAGCTTGGTACGGCCGAGGTCAGGGCCGCGATGCCTGCCGCCACGCTGACGGCCACGGTGAGGACATAGTCGATCATCAGCGCCGCTGCGCCGATCAGCGCCGGTTGTTCCCCAAAGTTATTGCGGGCGACCACATAGGCTCCGCCACCCTCCGGATATTCGTAGATGATTTGGCGATAGGAAATGGTCAGGACGACGATGAGAAACAGGATCGCAAGACTGATGGGAATGGACCAGGCAACGGCGGCGGTTCCCGCAAGGATGAGCACCAGCAAGATTTCTTCCGTGGCATAGGCAACGGAAGAGATCGCGTTCGAAGAAAAGATCGCGAGCGCGATGGTTTTGGACAGCCGTTGGTGTGCCGCCTGAGTGCTTTTGAGCGGATCGCCCACCAGCCAACGTTTCACAAGCATAGTCGCCATTATTGCATATAAGCGGAGGGGTGCGCATGGAAGAAGATGCTTTTGCCGTTGCGCGTGAAGCGACGGTAATCATAATACTCGGTATCTACAGTCACGATCACGCTGCCATGATCCAACCGTTCACCCCGCAGGCCCATGTTTTATCTAGGTACGGCCCCCTCTTGACTCAAACCCCTTGTCTATGGTCTATAACCCGGCTGTGATCAGATTTCCAATGACACCAGGTAAAGAAATATTGCCAAAACAGTATCGTGATCGAATAGTGACCGATTAAAGGAGGAGGCGAAACGTTATGGGTGCATCAATGAAGTGGGTGGGGGCCGGGGTGATGGGGGTTGCGGCCTGTCTCTGGTTCGCCGAATCGACGCCTGTATTTGCGGTCATGTCGCATGACGCGCATGTTGCAGTGGATGCCGCCGTCGATGTGGCGACGCCGGTGCATACACAGGCGGGTCCAATACTGATGGATAAGATGTCGAAGGCCATCGAGCAAATCGAGCGGCAGGTACAGAGCAAAGGGCCGTTCCAGGGCGCCGGAGCTCATGCGATGCAGCAGGGCATCCTGCTCGTTGCGGAAGATCAGGATAAGGTGAAGGTCACGCAGGGCGCTCGCTGTCCGGCGCAAGCCCCCGTCCGTGCTTTC
>JANOJM010000148.1:0-2125 GCA_031418735.1 Nitrospiraceae bacterium
GATGAACCTTCCGCTGCTTTGGGCTGTCTTGCCATGATGCCTCCTCCGTTGCTGTATGAATGACAGGAAAATGTTTCGTTCAAACTATAGCACCTGGCATCAGGGCTGGCGAGAAAACACGGACATTCGACCATTCTGATCACCTGTCCGTGCGCGCGAGATGTGTTGAGGGTCTGTCTCTCTGACGCGATATTAGCTGTGCCCCGCTGTGGTTTTGAGCTGCTGAATGGTGCGGGTTAGCCGCTCTTGGTTGGGCGAGGTGAGGGACTGAAACTGTATCCCGATCCCGTGCGCGCCTGACCAGCGTATGATGGCGCCTTGGATCAGGATTGGGGTCTCTGCTTTGGGGAGATAAAGCAGAAGATCCACCTTCATTCCAGCGGAGGCCCGAAGGGGGCTTTCAAGCCGACATCCCTTGTGTGACAGGTCGAGAGCCTTGTCAATCGTATGGAGGTGACCCTGGTGAACGAGGGTGCCTGAAAAGGCTGCTTGGAATCGAGGATATTGTCGAACTACCATAACCGTGGTCCTTTTCTGCGGTCTTGCCGCTGGGTGATCCTGTGGACTTCTCAGTGGAGGACTATGCAGATGTAATGCCAGTTGGATTCGATGGCGGTCGCCTGTTTGTTCATGATTTTTGGCACTTAATACTCAGCGATTGAGATGGCCTTGTCCGTTCATGCTCATCGGTGCAGGCAATCGGAAACACCGTGCTAACGTTCCGATACCTCGTGTGCTGCGATGACTCTGGGCGCGTGTCTGCGGAGTGGCGGGTGGCTGTCGCCGAAGATCAGAGGGGCGTGGGTTCTGTGGCCGGTTACTTGGCGATCGTGATGCTGGGGACCCCGACGCGCGGCACTTCGCTGACGGTCATTTGGA
Source organism: Nitrospiraceae bacterium (assembly GCA_031418735.1). Lineage (GTDB taxonomy): Bacteria > Nitrospirota > Nitrospiria > Nitrospirales > Nitrospiraceae > Palsa-1315. The sequence continues at coordinate 880 of JANOJM010000148.1, forward strand.
ATAAGAGATATAGCATTTGGAAGGCCTCGCGGTTCCAGCGTGCCAGCGGTCCGGTCGTGTTCACGGCGTAGTATTTTCCGTGGGACTGAATCGACAGGTCGGCTCCCGATAGCGTGCCATCCGACAATACGATCTCCATGGTGTGGACAGGGTTTTCGTGGACAGCTGGGGTCCGCGGATCTTTGTCGACGTGGTATTCGGGGTCTTCTCCAATCGATTGTCCCAGAAAGTTGAGAATGGTATTGAAGCTCCGCAGCCGGAAATCTCCCTTGATGGGGTATTCCCCTCCGACGTGCCCCGGACGGATGTCGAAGGACACATCGTTGAAGTACCCCTCCTCCGTTTCATTGATCAACCGGGCTCGTTCCTCTGGTGGGAGCGTGTAGGGGTCATAGTTGGTGATGAGGATTGGTCCCGTGATTTGTTTCCGAAGGGTATAGCTGTTGTCTTTCTGGTTGTAGCTGACGAGATATTCTTTCTGTAATGATTGAAAACCTTCTGCTGTGACCGAGTTGGCAGGAATGGTCCAAGTTTGATTATAGATGAGCGGTTCGGCATGGAGTTGGTTCTGATCTTGAATGGCCGAAAGGTGCGTGACGACTCGGCGGAACATCTCGTAGCCCTTTCGATCTACAGGCTTATTGCGGTAGGCGACCTCTTGGCCATTCTCCGAGATCCGCAGTTCCTGGGCCATCAACCGGAGCAACAGATCGATGTCGTACCGCTGCCGGAGGAGGAGAAGGAACTTGGTTTCCTGAAAGGGGGTCAGGAGCCGCTTGGTGAACTCTTCCCCTTCCATCGGCACGATACTGATGGTGGGGTTCTCCGCCATGCTGCCGCCGAAGATCGGCATGAGCGCCCTGCCGGCCTCTCCGGTGAATGCCGGAGTGGCGCCGGCGTTGACACGGAAATCGAACGTCGCGGCGATATTCGAGACGGCGGTGAAGTGAATCGGCTGATGCTGATGGGCACGGGCGATGTTGATGAGCAGTTGTTTGGAGATGGCATCTGTGATCGCTTCATCATAGGCCGTCACGGCGCGATTCAGCGTGATGGGGGAGAGGCAGCCAGTCATTGCCAGGCTGCATACGATTCCCGCCAGAGTCAATCGTATAGGGGATGTTGAACGCTGTCCCATTGTCATGTGAACAACCGTCGAGCGAGCCCGAGAATCTTTCTGCAGGTTTGTAGCATAACCTGCAGCGGCTGCCTAGCGGGTCGCACATGTTTCGTGGTGAAAAACGAA
>JANOJM010000149.1:0-6505 GCA_031418735.1 Nitrospiraceae bacterium
CAATCGTTCAAGTGGGATCCCACTACAGGGTTCACACTTGCTTCCGGATTGAAGAGTCCTTTCTACGTCGATTGCCGGTCTCTGATGGCCCATCCGGGATCGCGCCGCCTTGTCGCCAACTTGGCGTACGAATCGTTGCGATCGGTCGAACTCGACTGTCTTGGCGGATTGGAAATCGGAGCGATTTCCATTGCCACGAGCATCTCAGATTTTGCGTTTGTGGCTCAGCCTCCACGAACCTGGCGAACCTTCGTGGTGCGGAAGCAGGCGAAGGATCATGGGCTCGGGAAGCTCATCGAAGGATCGTTTCAGCGAGGGGATCGCGCCGTGATCGTGGATGACGTGCTCACCAGCGGCGGCTCGCTTCTCAAGGCTGTTGCGGCTGCCAGGGGCGCTGGCCTCGCTGTAACGCATGCCCTGGTGATCGTGGATCGGAAGGAACAGGATGGGCGGCGTAAGGTTGAAGCGGAAGGGCTGACGCTGGTGAGCTTGCTGACCATCGACGATTTGACGGGCGCACTACCATCCCCCTCGTAGCAGAACCGCCCTTACTTACACTGAAATTGAATGCCCCACCGGCGTTCCTGTACGACTTCCTCTGCGCCTGCCATTGGGCTGACTATGCGAGATCGCCCTTTCGTTTCCCCTTCCTGCACGATGGTATAGAGTCCCCCGCATTTTTCCTTCATAAGGGCGAGGGCATCCGTGCGAAACGATGAGAGTATCGGGCCCCGCTCTTCTACAAAGGGATAGACGACAACCCCTCCGTCTTCCCGTTCCTGAAGCAGTTTTGCCCCCTCGCCGCAGCCGGCCAATGTGATGGCGAAGAGGACCGCGAGGCTTGACCAGATCTTCATATAGTCCCTATCATATCTACGGGAGCGATCCCGGACGAACGATTCACCGATCTGTTTGTTGGAAGGAGGCCAACCATGACCATGCGTATTGTCGTCGCTGTTGTCGGTCTGTTGCTGCTGTCCGCGATCTCGATCAGTGCGGTCTCAGCCCACCATTCTTACCTGCTCTCGGTCCAGCAGTTGCGTGCTGGATTGACCAAGGCGCCTTCGATGCCACAGAAGGGTTTCATCTTGATCGACGTCCGATCTGTGGAGGAGCATGCGGCCGGATTCATTCCAGGAACCGATTTGAACATTGAGTTCAGGGAAATTCAAGCTCGGCATCGTGAAATCGGCGCCCAGTTGGAGGACCATGTGGTGGTTTATTGCCAGTCCGGACATCGCAGCAATATTGCGGCAGAAACACTCGCCGATTTAGGCTACCGTCATGTCTATAATGTCACCGGCAGCATGAATGCCTGGCTTGCAGCCGGTTTTCCGATTGAGCGCGGAACCCGTTAGACCCCCTTGCTTCAGGGGCTCATTTCCCTACCGACTTGGCACCGGCTTGCTTCGGCCGAGGGCTGATGCCTATCACAGCCGGAAGGCCGATGTGGCTTGTGATGCCGCCTTCTAACAGGGGTATCCAGGGGTGCGAACCTCCCATATCAGCCGTGGCTTGTCGAAGCGAGGGACTCACGGCGACGTCGGAGGAGGAACCTCCGTCCATAGCCATGACTTGGCGTAGAGAGGGAAAGGCATCCCGAAGACATTCTCCAAGGGCATGGAGTGACACCACCTCCGTTGTTTTCAGGACGAGGAGATGCCCATCGCCTTGTTCTGCGACGAGGGTCTGATGTGCACGTTTCCCGGTTTGGCGGACACGGATTTTTCCGGTTCGGTCGAGGAGCATGAGCGATTGCGCCACTTCTCGATAGGGAATGTGCTGCTCGTCAAAAGTGTCGAAGGTCAGGTCCAACACCCGCGCGCGGCGCGAACGATCCTCTGCTGGTTCTGCGACAAACAGCCCCAGCCAAGTGCTGTGCCGCTTGCTCCCCAGTGAGCGGCCGTTTCCATAGAGCAGCCCGAGATACGCATAATTCTCACGAAAGAGCCCGGCATTGAATACCAGGTCGTGGCCGGTTCGTTCTTGCCATTGGCGAATATCGAGCGGATCCGAGAGCCCCTCCTGCTGGTAGTAGTGTACGGTAAAGCGATAGCGGTTGGGGTCGATCTCAATGGCGATCAACGGTGCGACGTCAGGACATTGTGCCTGAGGATTCCAGGTGGAGATGGATAAGCCCTCTCCGAGTCGATCCTCTGTGAGGGTTTGAGCCGTGGCCGCTGTAGGTCCGCTGGATAGGACAAAGATGATACCCAGCAGGATGAGGGCGACAGAGATGAAAGAGTGAGACCGGTGAAGGCTGTAGTTCCGTACCATAGTGTCTCAGGGTCGAGTATAGAGAGCGCCGATATGGAGCGTCAAATCATTTGAGGACAAGGACACCGACTTCGACACGAACCCTCACATGGCTAGCGCAGGGTTGGTTTGGGTGTCGATGGGGTATCGCCGGCCTTGTCCGATGGCATGCGGGCATCGAGCAGATTGCGGACTGAGCTGGCAAGCACCTCAGGAGTGAAAGGCTTCTGTAAGAAAATGGTGATGCATTCTTCTTGTCCGGCCATGTTGCCGACGTCATACATATATCCCGACATGAACAGAGTGCGTAATTCTGGATTGATGACGGAGAGATGTTGCGCCAGTTCCCGTCCGCCCATGCCGGGCATCACGACGTCTGTCAGAAGGAGCTGAAACGATTCTGCTTGTTGCGTCGCCAGCAGGCAGGCTTCGACCCCGTTCTTGGCTTCTACGACTTTGTAGCCCAGCTTCCGCAGCTCGTCTCGCACCAGCGTCCGTACGCTTGGTTCATCTTCCGCCAAGAGGATCATTTCTGTGCCCCGCTGAGGCCGTCCCGATGGCTGAGTCGGCGTCGTGGTTTGGATGTCGGATTCGACGCTTGGGAAATACAGATCGAAGCGTGTACCGTGGCCCACTCGACTGGTGACGTCGATGGCCCCGCCGCTTTGAGTGACAATTCCATACACAGTGGAGAGGCCCAGCCCGGTGCCCTTCCCCTCCCCCTTCGTGGTGAAGAATGGTTCAAAGATATGGGATTGTGTTTTGAGGTCCATGCCACAGCCTGTATCGCTGACGGCCAAGCGAACATAGGAGCCGGGCTGCAACGGAGCGATGTGGTACACCGGACTGCGGGTCAGTTCGACCTGGGCCGTTTCGATCGTGATCGTTCCGCCCTTCGGCATGGCATCCCGCGCGTTGACGATAAGGTTGACCAGGACCTGTTCAAGCTGGGTTTGGTCGGCGCGCAGCCGCCCATTCTTTGGATCGAGTTTAATGACAAATTGTACGTCCTCGCCGATGAGGCGGCGCAGCATATTTTCTAGACTTGTGACAGCGCTATTGAGAGACAGAATTTTCGGGTCGGTCGATTGCTTACTGCTGAACGTGAGCAGTTGTCGGATCAGCGACGCGGCCTTTCCGCCGGCCTTCAATGTTTCTTCGATCTTTTCGCGAAGGGGGTGTTGAGGGCCGAGTTCCGTCAAGAGGATTTGGCTGTAGCCCATGATGACGGTCAGGAGGTTATTGAAGTCATGCGCGATGCCACCGGCCAACCGGCCAACCGCTTCCATCTTCTGGGATTGTCGAAACTGTTTCTCGCTCTGCCGAAGGGCCTCTTCCGCCCGCTTCCGTTCGGCTCGGTCATCTAACTCACGTAATGCGCGCTGGACCGATGGTACGAGTCTTCCGAGCCGTTGCTTGAGTACATAGTCCGTCGCGCCTTGATGCATGGCGTCGATGGCCAGTTCCTCTCCGATAGTGGCCGAGACAAAAAGGAAGGGTACGTCAGGACGGTGTTGACGTGCCAAGATGAGCGCCGTCATCCCGTCGAATCCCGGGATCGAATAGTCCGCCAGGATGAGGTTCATCCGGCCTTCTTTGAGGGCCGCCACAAATGCCTGACGCGTGTCGACGAGTTGCGACTGGCAGGGGATTCCACCCTCGATCAGGGTGGTCGTAATGAGTTCCGCATCGAACGGATCGTCTTCGAGGTGGAGTAGACGGAGAGGGGGTTTCACAGGTCCTTTGTGAAGAGGCTACGCGCTCGGGTCAGAGCTTTCGGGTGGCGGTTCATTGATGACACCCCAAAAAACGCCCAGTTCTTTCACGGCTGTGATGAACTGGTGAAACTCAACCGGCTTCACCACGTAGGCGTTGGCGCCCAAGGCATAACTTTGCGCCAAATCGCGCTCTTCGCGCGAGGATGTGAGCATGACGACGGGAATCGGCTTCAGGTTTGCGTCGTTCTTAATGGCTCTCAAGACCTCGAGCCCGTCGACTTTGGGCATTTTGAGGTCCAGAAACACGACCACGGGATTGCCCTGTTCCCTGGCAGCAAAGATTCCACGACAATAGAGATAGTCGAGGACTTCAGCTCCGTCGTGGCAGACCACCACTTTGTCGGCGATGTGATGTTCTTCCATTGCGGCCAGGGCAAGTTCGGCGTCACGCGGGTTATCTTCAGCGAGCAGGATGGGCTTGACCGTGGTCATCTGAGAGACCTCGCGAGGGGAAGTGAAAAGTGAAAGGTAGCGCCTTGGTCCGGTACTCCTTCGGCCCAGGTCCGTCCACCATGCCGATGGATGATTCGGCGCACATTGGCGAGCCCGATGCCAGTGCCTTCAAACTCGTCGTTTCGATGGAGGCGTTGAAAGACGCCGAATAACTTGTTGACATACTGCATATCGAACCCTACCCCATTATCACGCACGAACACCTCGGTTTCACCAGAGGTTCGCGGGCCGGCTCCGACTTCGATCTTGGCTTCCGGCCTCGTGGCCGTGAATTTCAGCGCATTGGAGATCAGATTCACAAAGACTTGTCGTAACATCGCCGGATCTCCTGACACGTTAGGTAATGGATGTATTGTCCAGGAGATTGTCCGCCCTTGCAAGTCAAGACGTAAATCATGAAGGACGGTCTTAATGAGTTGATCCAAATTGACCGTCGTGTAGAGCATGTCCTGGCGACCCATACGGGAAAACACGAGCAAGTCGTCGATCAGTTGTCCCATTTGCTTCGCGGAGCCTGAAATCGTCTGTAAGTAGCGGCGTGCTTTGTCGTTGAGTGTCTCACCGGCCGCCTTGGACAAGAGGGCCGCATATCCGTCGATATGACGGAGCGGAGCCCGTAGGTCATGAGACACAGAATAGCTGAACGCTTCTAATTCTTTATTGGCAGCCTGGAGCAGCTCGCCACGGCTTTGCAATTCCGCAGCCACGCGGCGCCGTTCTGCGACATCATGATGGATGAGAAAGTAGACGGAGGCCAAGAGAAGCAATTGGAGAAATGCACCGAGTCCGAGCAGGGCGATCGTATTTTTCGTGCTTCCAGCCGATTTTTCCACACGGGCATGCAGTACCCGTTGCTCGGCCATGTCGAGTTCCGTCATCAGGCGATGGATTTCTTCGATCTCATTCTTTGCCGCCCCGACGAGTGCGAGGTGCCGGACACCTTCATAGCCACGCTTCTCACGTTGGACGATGGCGCCAGCCTCTGCCTTTAACTGGCTGGCGATGAGCCGTTCGAGCGCCTCCACACGGTCTCGTTGTTCAGCTCCTTCGTTCGCCAGGCCTCTGAGATATCGGAGGTATTCCGGCATTTGTTCGACAGTGGCCCGATAAGACTTGAGGTACGACTGGTCGCCGGTAACGAGATAGCGCCGATGGCCACTCTCAGCAGCGCCAAGGGCTTCCTCGACTGAGCCGAGCAGCTGCACCAATTCGTGGCTCTTGGTATCGAGCAGGCTATTCTCGATCAAGACGGAGGTGTTGCGGTAGGAAATGGCGCTGATGACGACAATGCCGGCAAAGACGAGCCCAAATCCCGCAAGGACTCGTTGCTCAATCGACCAATGGGCGAACCGCTCTATGAGCCAGCCGGTCTTGAGGATCGGCGCGTGGCTGCTGTGTGAAACCGGCTCTGAATGAATGGGTGCGGGCGTAGTTGGAGATTCCTGTGTGACGGATTCCATGGTGCAAGCATGCGCGGGCGTGGGGATGTAAGCCACTGTCCTGGAAACTGTACCCTCCTCCGGAAGGCCCTGCAAGAAATATTTCAGAAGAATGCTTGCCGGGCAGGCTTAGCCGCCGAAGGGAATGACGGCAGGGGGAATAGGAAGGGATGCGGTTGGATCCGCCACGTTTGAAAATATCATGATGGCCGAGACAACCCAGTCGGTGACTGGTTGAGGATAGACGCCGATCGCGAGGGTGCCGGCGAGACAGACGTAGACCACCGCTTTGATCGGGCCCGATACTTTAAGTGGTGACCGGTCGTGGGGTTCGTTGACGTACATCTTCTTCACGACGATGAGGTAGTAGTACATGGAAATGACGATGTTGATGAGCCCGACAGTGATGAGCACGTAGAGCCCTTCCTTGATGGCAGCGATAAAGATGTACAATTTTCCGATGAAGCCGGCCAGCGGGGGCACTCCGGCCAACGATAAGAGAAAGATCAGCATCGAAAAAGCGAGAAAGGGCGACCGTCGCCCCAGGCCGCTGTAGTCGTCTATTTCCTCGCTGCCGAT
>JANOJM010000150.1:0-3256 GCA_031418735.1 Nitrospiraceae bacterium
CATCTCCGCTGCCAGCAGATTCATGATGATGCCATCCTTGTCAGTCGTCCAGACCGACCCATCTCGACGAAGGAATGACGCGCCCGCGCTTTCTTCGCCGCCGAACCCGAGCGAGCCATTAAGCAAGCCGTTCACGAACCACTTGAAACCAACCGGAACTTCGACCAGTTTTCGTCCAAGTTTACCTGCGACACGATCGATCAGACTGCTGCTCACCAGCGTTTTCCCGATTCCTGCATCTGCTTTCCACCCCGGGCGGTTGGCAAAGAGGTACGAAATCGAAACCGCGAGGTAGTGATTGGGATTCATCAGACCGGCAGAGGGAGTGACAATGCCATGGCGGTCGTTATCGGCATCGTTGCCAAACGCAACATCGAAGCGATCTTTCAGCGCGATGAGATTGGCCATGGCATAGGGCGAGGAACAGTCCATCCGAATCTTGCCGTCCCAGTCGAGTGGCATGAAACGAAAGGTCGGATCGACGGAAGGATTCACGATCTCGATGTTCAAACCATAGCGTTCAACAATCGGCTGCCAGTAGGCCACGCCGGATCCGCCGAGCGGATCAATGCCAAGTTTTAACCCGGCTGACTTGATGAGGTTCAGATCGACCACGTGCTGAAGATCCCCAACATAGGCTCCACTGTAATCATGACGGTGGGTGGTGCCGGCACGAAGAGCCTGGTCATGGGGTAGACGCTTCACGCCCCGCATATCTGCGGCCAGGATGGCATTCGCGCGATCCTCAACCCATTTGGTCACATGGGTATCGGCTGGCCCTCCATGTGGTGGGTTGTACTTGATGCCACCGTCCTCAGGCGGATTATGCGAGGGGGTGATGACGATACCGTCGGCGAGCCCTGCTGTTCTCCCTCGATTGTAGGTGAGGATCGCGTGAGAGATAACTGGCGTGGGGGTGTAGCCATCGTCCTGATCGATCATCACCTCGACGCCGTTCGCTGCCAACACCTCGAGCGCGCTCGCACAAGCTGGTTCTGAGAGTGCGTGGGTGTCTCTCCCGAGATAAAGCGGCCCGACTGTGCCCTGGCTTGCTCGATATTCACAGATGGCCTGCGTGATGGCCAGGATATGCCCTTCGTTAAAGCTTCGCTTGAAGGATGAACCGCGGTGTCCCGACGTGCCAAAGGCGACTCGTTGCTCACGGACCGTTGTATCGGGTTTCTCGGAAAAATAGCACGCAATCAGCTTCGGCACATCGACGAGAACTGATTCTGGCGCCGACTGACCTGCTAGGGGATGGATAGCCATGCAGATTGTGTAGCCCTCGACCCCCATCGCTGTCAACTATGTAACCATTGAATAAGACTCCCCACAGCAGGCCATGAACTCTTCAACCAAGGAGAATAATGCACGCAAATCCCGCCGTAGATCCCATATGGAACCATATTGACTCGATACAGAATTGCAAGTACATTCGGAACCCATAATACTTATGAAGATGCACGGCGTGTCAGCAATTGTGGTTTTTGTTACAGCTCTTGCTCACCCATTTCAGAGTAAAGGAGTCAATCAGTATGAGTGACGCCAAAGACCAGATTATCGCCTTGAATGTGCACTTGAAACCCAGCGAGTCGTCAGCCCATCCACAGGCGACGAATTATACGAACGTCGGGGTGGCGCAGGGGATCGCCTATCTCGATTTCGGATTTATCGAGCCAGCGCTGCTCGCTGCCGTTGCCAAGACGGCGAAGGATGGCCAGGCGGCGCCCAAAGGCTTAGAGGGCACCCTCGTCACTCGCGTAGCGATGAGCGTGGATGTGCTGGCCCGCTTGCATCAGCAAATTCAGCAAGTGCTGGTGGGTCTGCGCGATGCGCGGCAGAAGAAGGAGAAAGCGTAAGTATGACAGAGGTGACGAATGGCAATTGTTCAATCTGACTCTGATTCCTGGCAGTTCAGGAGCTCTCTCGAAAGGAGCGCGGTATGAGTGACCGACGTGGGCTATTGCAGCTATGCAGTGCAATTTGCCTGGTATGGACCTTGGGGGTGAGCATGAATGCGGACGCAGGCTTATTCGGCTTTGGTGATCCAAGCTGGAAAGAAGAGGTGCTGTTGCACGATGGCAGCAAGATGGTCGTCGATCGGTCGCAAAGTTACGGGGGGCGGCATGAGGTTGGACAATCGTCCCCGATCAAAGAACAAACCCTGACGTTTAGTCTGCCCAATACCAGCACGACCATTCAGTTTAAGAGCGAATACGGCGAAGACATCGGGCGTGCCAACTTCGAGCTGCTGGCGTTGCATATACTCAACGGCACACCGTACATCGTAACCGCGCCAAATCTATGCCCGTCTTACATCAAATGGGGGCGCCCGAACCCGCCCTACGTGTTCTTCCAATACAACAACAAAGAATGGAAACGCATCGCGTTGGACGAACTTCCGACAGAGTTCAAGGACATCAATTTGGTCGTCAATTCTAAAGGCAAGGAAAAAATCCTAACGGCGCAATCCATCGTCACTGCGGAACTTGTCAAGAAACTAAACGGTGAGTTGGAACAACCCGAATACAAAACTATCCTGCAGATGCCTATACCAGCGGACGGGATCAGTCTGACAAGTTGCGAAATCCCCTCAGGAGCGACTGGAAAGCTCATCGCGCCAGAAATAGACGGGAAACCGCTCTACTATAACTGGTGGCCTCTAGCACAGGAATGGTTCAAGCGCACCTATGGTAAGGGTAAATAACGCCTGTCAGCAAGTTTATGTTTCTCAAGGAGAAGAATCATGATCACCACAATTGACTATGCATTGATGGCAGGACGTGCTTACCAGGACACACGGGGCCTGACAAACCAATTTCCAGTTCCACAGGGATGGGCTGTGTTTGCACACGTTCCAAACAATCCAGAATTTCCTCAGATTACAGGGGCAGCTGGCTTTGAAGCCATTGCCTTCCGAAAAGGTACCGACATCGTCATCTCCTATGCAGGCACCTACGACAAAGACATCACAGGAGATATTTTTGCAGACATTGGTCTCGCAACAGGCGTTGGATCAGCGCAACTCTTGCAAGCGGCTGAATACTACCTCCAGGTCAAGGCTGCCAATCCCACTGCGACGAGCATCACCTTCACTGGGCACAGCTTAGGCGGCGGGCTGGCCGCTTTGATGGGCGTGTTCTTCGGTCAACAGGCGGTGACCTTCGACCAAGCCCCGTTTGCCAGATCAGCAAAACTGAATGTACTCACCCCGGATGTCGCAGCCAATCTCAAGGCCGACCTGCTAACCAGCGGC
>JANOJM010000151.1:0-2931 GCA_031418735.1 Nitrospiraceae bacterium
ATCAACCTGCGTCCGGATTGTGAAATCATCCTCCTTGTCCGTTTGAATCCTGTGCCGCGCCCGCAACACCTCTCGAATCTGCTCAGCAGCCGCGGGCAAATCCTCAACCTGATCGGTCGAGCCGAACATCGCCCCGACGGATCCGATAAACGACGTCCCGAATACTTTCCGTTCTGCCGTCGTGAAGGGAATGAACACCACATCGTCTTGGTCAGATCCTTGCGCGGATTGGCCTTTCGGCGCAAGCACTCCAATGACACGAAACGGCACGTTCTTGATGCGAATCACCGCTCCCACCGGTTCTTCGCCAGGTTCAAACAGATTCCAGACGACCGTCTGGCCAATGAGTGCAACTCGGGCAGCGCTTTCCAGGTCCGTCTGAGTGAAGGGGCCTCCACTCGTAAAGGACCAGTCACGAATCGTGAGGTAGCTCGGTGAGATGCCGTTAATCGTTCCGTTCCAGTTTTTGTTTCCATAGATGATTTGCATGACGTCGCGCTTGGCCCATCCGGTATCGGCCAGCAAGGGGACGCGCTTTTTCAAATCCAAAGCATCGGACACAGTGAGCGTCATGGCGCTCCCTTGACTCCCTCGTACGCCACTCGCGGAGGTCACCCCGGGGAAAATGACGATAACGTTTGTGCCCATCGTCGCAATCTGCGCTTGCACAGCTTGTTTGGCGCCCTCGCCGATACTCACCATCGCAATGACCGCCGCCACACCGATGACAATCCCCAGCATCGTAAGACCGGCTCGCATCCGATTCCGTGCCAAGATCCGCAACGCGGTCAAAATAGTGAGCCACACAAACGCCGACATCTAGCCCCCAACTGGAATGGCCGTTGGCCGCTCTTTGGTCACACGGTCGCTTAACACTTGTCCATCTTTGATCACGATCTCGCGCGCGGCATAGGCTGCAACATCCACTTCGTGCGTCACCAAGATGATCGTAATCCCTTCATCGCGATTCAGCGTTTCAAGAATTTTCATGATTTCTTGGCTCGACTGAGTGTCCAGGTTGCCGGTCGGTTCATCGGCAAGGAGCAACGAGGGTGACGTAACCAACGCTCTCGCAATCGCCACGCGCTGTTGCTGCCCCCCTGACAATTGGGTAGGGTAATGGTGCTCTCGACCCTGCAACCCCACCCGGCCTAATGCCGCTGCAGCCTGCGCCCGTTGCTCCTTGAGTGAGAGCCCCCGATAAAACAGCGGAAGCTGAGCATTTTCGAGCGCGCTGGTTCGTGGAATGAGGTTGAAACTCTGAAAGACGAACCCGATCTGCTGATTACGGATCCCGGCCAGCTGATCAGGCTTCAAGTTATCTACTTCTATCCCGTTCAGCCGATAACGCCCCTTCGTCGGTTGATCGAGGCAACCAAGAATATTCATGAGGGTGGACTTACCTGACCCGGAAGACCCCATGATGGCGACGAACTCACCCTGCTCAATCGTGAGACTGAGGCCGCGCAAAGCTTGGACCTCCATGTCGCCGACCCGGTAGATCTTCCACACATCTTCGCATTCAATCAATCCGGCCATCGACATCCCTCGATCTGAGCTACTCTCTTCTTCATCACCTCAAAAACTGGGCAGGGTCTGGGTGCTTTCTCCTGCGCGCGTCCAGCGAGCACATTCCGATCGTGCGCGCTGCGCGAGCACGGAAAGTGCCCGCACCCTGCCCAGTTTTCCTACATTCCACGATTGCGCGAGGAGCCTCGCTGTCCGCCGCTCCCGAACCCCGGAGGCAGATCGCTTCCTCCCCGCTCGCCTTTCGGTCGTTCGATCCCCACAACCACCAATGCCCCTTCAGGCAACTCCTCCGACACAATTTCCGTTGCCAATCCATCAGAAATACCCGTTTGGACATGAAGGGGGGCCAGTTCCCCCGACGGTCCTAGCTTCCAAATGGTGCGGCTTGGTGCCATAGCCCCTTTGCCGGCACCTACCGCCTGCTCTGGGCCCTTGGCTTTGGCCGGCTTACCGCCGGCCGTGAGATCGGATGGACCAGCAGTCGGAGGGGTGAAACGCAGCGCGGCATTCGGCACTTTCAGCACTGCATCTCTTTGGGCGACAACGATAGAGACATTCGCTGTCATCCCCGGCTTCAAACGGAGATCCTGATTATCGACGTTGACCACGACGTTATAGGTCACGACATTTTGCACATTGATCGGGGCAAGACGGACCTGACGGATCGTGCCGAAAAATTGATACCCTGGGTACGCATCGACCGTGAAGGTCGCCTCTTTCCCTTCGGCGATTCCCCCGATATCCGACTCACTGACGTTGGTGTCGACTTGCATCTTCGTCAGATCGAGCGCGATCAAAAAGAGGTTCGGTGTGGCAAAGCTGGCCGCAATCGTTTGACCGACCTCCACGTTTCTGGCAACCACAATCCCGTTCACCGGCGAGCGAATAACAGTGTACTTCAAGTCCAGCTCCGCCGCATTCAGCGCCGCCTCGGACTGTTTCACTTGCGCCCCTGCCACGTTCACCTGGGCCTCAGCCGCTTGAAAATTCGTCGATGCGACATCGACATCGTTCTGCGAAACGAACTGCTGCGCCACCAGCGATTTCACCCGATCCAGCTCACGCTTGCGTTGGGCCAGATCGGTTCTGGCTCGTGCGACATTCGCTCTCGACATTTCAAGGTTACTGGAAGATTGATCACGACGAGCTTTGAAGGGCTCAGGGTCGATCATGGCCACGATATCGCCAGCCTTGACCACCGAATTAAAGTCGGCGTGCAGGCTCTTGATCATGCCGGACACCTGTGTCCCAACCTGAACCGAGACGACAGGGTTGATCGTTCCCGTCGCAGTCACGAGCGAAATGACAGGGCCCCGTTCGACCGCAGCGCTCCGATATCGAACCGGAGCTTTGCGCTCCCCGTTAAAGAAGACGTAGCCCCCAATCGTTAATCCAATGGCC
>JANOJM010000152.1:0-13119 GCA_031418735.1 Nitrospiraceae bacterium
TAATCCAGGTGCAGATCATAGAAAAGCCTGCCACCGCGCCAATCATGATGAGCTGAACCATGAGCTGTTTTGGATTGCCATAGAACAGCCCATCCTGCCCGGCAGAATTGACCAGCTTTGACGCAAATAAGCCTGCTCCGACGAGGCCGATCGCTCCGCCCACACCGTGAACCCCTACAACATCGAGCGAATCGTCGAAACCCAGAGCCGGCTTCAGGATGCTGACGCAGATATAGCAAATGACTCCTGCAGCTATACCAATGATGATCGCCCCACCCAATCCGACAAACCCGGCGGCAGGGGTAATGGTGGCCAGACCGGCGATCGCCCCGGTTGCGCAACCGAGCGCGGTGGGCTTCCCACGATGCGCCCACTCGATCAGCATCCACACCACCGTCGCGACACAGGCTGCAATGTGAGTGGCCACGAAGGCGCTGGCCGCCAGCCCATTGGCGCCCAAGGCGCTGCCCGCGTTGAACCCAAACCAGCCGAACCAGAGGAGGCCAGCCCCCAACAACATGATGGGGAGGTTATGAGGAGGCATAGGAGTCGTCGGATAGCCCATACGCTTTCCGAGCATAATGCAGGCGACCAGGGCGGACGTTGCGGAACTGACGTGCACGACTGCGCCACCGGCAAAGTCCAAAGCACCCATCTGCGCCAGCCATCCACCGCCCCAAATCCAATGGCAGACAGGATAGTACACTACGATCGACCAGATGCCGAGAAACCACAGCATAGAAGAGAACCGGATGCGTTCCGCAATGGCCCCCGTCATCAGCGCCGGGGTAATGGCGGCGAACATCATCTGGTACATCATGAATACTTCGTGTGGGATCGTCGGGCCATAGACCGGATGGGGATCGGCTCCCACCCCACGCAACCATGCCCAATCGAAGTTCCCGATGAACCCGCCGACATCTGGGCCAAACGAAAGGCTGTATCCGAACAGCACCCAGGCGATGCTGGCCAGGCAGAGACAAATAAAGCTGTGCAAGACCGTACTCAGGATATTCTTTTGCCTGGTGAGACCTCCATAGAAGAGCGCCAATCCTGGCATGGTCATCGCCATCACCAGCGCCGAAGAGGCGAGAATCCACGCTGTGTCCCCCGTATCGACCTTCAGCGGGGCTGGAGCAGCCGGCGCCTCTGGAGCCGCAGCTTCTGCAGCCGGAGCCTGCGCAACGACATCCTGCACAAACAGAGCTGATCCTCCTGCCAGCATCACGGTCAGGCAGATCAGGAGGACCGGCAGAACCTTTTTGAGACTCATCAAAAGCCATGCCATAATTGTATCCTTTCATCCCTTGGTTCAGGACGAGGTTGCCAATACGTTCTTGAAATATTCCATCCCAGACTATTCACAAATACCTGCTGCACCGTCCGATCCTCCCGCCCGGCAGAGCTTTTCGTTTGGCTTTCGAATGGACTGCAAACACGACTGCGTCGATCCTACTTGCGAGAAGCCCCGGCTGGCTTCGGTCTTGAACGCCTCGCGACAGCATTCATGAATAATCCGGGCTAAGCGGCCCTCCTGGTTGTCCCACACTCTCCTTCGGCTACGCTCAGGGCAGGCTCCTTCGTCGGAATGGATTCCACCGCCTACCTATGCGGGGAGGAGTGAGTCGTCTCAACTCCCCACAACTTGCTCTGCTAAAATATTTCCTTCAATTTCAGGTGACTACCCAGCTGCACCCCGTCGTCCCTTATCCGTTGGCTCCCTTCGTGGACTTAGCCACTAAGGGAGCCGCCTCTTCACAGTTCAACCGACCTCAGAGTCCCGTCTCTTAGAACAGATAGACAGCTGAGAATCCGAGAGTCGATTGATTGTCCACTGCTCGAGTGCCATACAGGAACGCGTCCTTGTTCGAAATGTCGTGCCGGAACTCCACCCTCGTCAGCAGGGAAGGAGCCGGCTTGTACTGAAGCGTAAAGGTATAGGACTGGAGGGTCTGAATAAGTCCATTACCCGTTGCAGTATTAAAACCAGCATTAGGAGGAGTACCAGGTGCAAAGCCACTTCCACCCCACGAACCAAGCCTATCTATAGCGCAAGTATTTGAGCCACCGTTGAAATTATTACCTCCGACACAGGTACGGGCTCCGCCTGCATCTTCGAAGAGTTCGCCACGAACACGGGCGCTGAATGCATGGGGCTTCGATTGATCGTTGAAGTCATGGGTGTAGTAGGCGAGGATCGCATTCCAGCGAGCGTTAGGCGACTGGCCGGCTCCGAGTCTAGCCAAGCTGGCATACTCCTCATTCCCGTAATAGGGTTCAATAATCAGGGTGTCGTTGGCGGTCGGCTTGATCGTGATGAGCGCTCCCACCACTGTCCGCTTGGCATTAGGGTCGCACCCGACGGCACCGGCACCAATGGTGCAGACACCGGTGGCTGCGTTACCACCCGTGGCATTTCCGTTCGACTGTTCGGCTCCGTAGGATCCATAGAAGGTCATTCCGAACTTCTCATGCGGGGTCAAGGCCAGGTTCCAGGTGACTGTTTTGCCCCTGTTGTTATCCTCGATGTTGTCCCACCCGTTGACGAGTCCGACTGCTGCTGTCGCCCATGAAGTAAACGGATAGGTGAACCGGATACCGGTCTCAGTAAAGGCCTGCGCCAGACCGAACGTGAAGCTGCGGGAGAAGTTGGGATTCTCCCAACTGTTGATCACTTCGAGCCCGATCAAGGTATTGATCTTTCCTGCTTGAATCTTCAAACCGTTACCAACCGGGACGATGTACTCTGCATAGAGTTCATGGACGTCCAGCTCGTTGTTGTCTGTGCCTGGTTGATAGTTCGTGCGTGCCCGCGAGAATCTGGACTGGGCTCCAAAGTTGACCCTTGCGCGAAAACCGATCCGATCCGCGGCGCTGCCTGCCGTGGCAGGCCGTTCCACCATGAACTGCGCCACTTGCGGCACGAAGGAGTTGGCCTGCGAATCGAATATCCGCAGTTGGTTCAGGTTGGTGTTCGGATTGTTGAAATTCTGCGTGTAGGATGCTTCCGCCGCCCCGGAGAACTTAAAGCCCAGTTCCTTCCAGGTGGTATCGGCATCTGCAGCTAAGGCGGCATGGCCGCCCAGCAGCGAGACCATCGCGCACATGCCTATTCCTATTCCCATACGACTACGTGCTGACTTCATGTCATCGTCCTCCTCGTCCGAGTTGGTGATCCGGTTGCTTCCTTGCCACTCTCACCTCGACGCCATTGTCGATACGCACGCCATTGTGCGTCACATACAGGCGCCTCCGCGCCTTTCCGCCACTGATTAGACACAGGCTTCTACCGGCAGGATACCCAAAACATCCGCCGATATCACGTCATAACTCAATACACCTCACGACACTTCGCTCAAAACAGATATACGACGCTGAATGACAGCGTCTCCTGATGGTTCGTCCGCCGTTGGCCATAGAGAAACACGTTCTGATCGGATTTGTCATACCGGAACTCCGCCCTCGTGAGGAGGGAAGGGGCCGGCTTGTACTGGAGAGTCCATGTGCCACCCCAGAGGGTCTGGCGAGTCCCCTCACCCTCTGCATGGTTAAAAATACCTCCCGAAGGCACAAAACCTCTGGCGTCTGGATATGTCGCGCAAGTATTGGCACCGCCGCTAAAGTTTGTGCCGCCGATACAAGCTCTGGCGCCTCCAGCATCTTCAAATATCTCTCCACGCATCCGGAAGCTGAATGCATGGGGTTGTTGCTGATCGTTGAAATCATGGATGTAATAGGCCACAAAGGCATTCCAGCGGGCATTGTGAGCCCTGCTAAATTCGCTGGCATGTGCCTCGTTCCCATAGTAGGGTTCCAGAACGATGGTATCGTGGTGGGTCGGCTTGATTTTGACAATCGCCCCAACCACCGTCCTCTTGGCTTTTGGATCACAGAGTGTGTCGCCAATCACACAGGCACCTACGCCGGCATTACCAAAGGCCGCATTGCCATTCGGTTGTTCGGCCCCGTAGGCTCCATAGACGCTGAAATCCAACTTCTCGTGCGGGGTCAAGGCGACGAGGTACTCGAACGACTTACTCCTGTTGTTGTCTTCGATGTTGTCCCAGCCGTTGTTGACCCCCATGGACACAGTCGCCCACGAGGTAAAGGGATAGACGAAGCGGATGCCGGTCACAGCAAAGGGTTGCGCCAAACCGAACGTAAAGCTCCGTGAGAAATTCGGGTTCTCGTAACTGTTGACCACTTCATACCCGATCAACGGATACATCTCTCCCGCTAGGATCTTCAGGCCGTTGCCGACCGGAACGAGATACTCCGCATAGAGCTCTTGAACATCCAACTCGTTGTTATCCGTGCCTGGCTGGTAGTTCGTGCGGTTCCGCGAAAATCTGGCATCGGCGCCGAATCCGATCCGCGCGCGAAAGCCTACCCGATCCAATGCGCTGCCTGCCGTGGCAGGCCGGTCCACCCCGATCACCATACTGTGGGGCACGAACGAATTGGCTTGGCTGTCGAAGACGCGCAATTGATTGAGGTTCGTATTGGGATTATTGAAATTGTGGGTATAGCCGGCCTCTGCAGCCCCAGCAAACTTAAAGCTCAAGGTCTGCCAGATAGACTCGGCCTGCGTGGACTCGGCATGCTCCGCTGCGGATATCGTATTGCCGCCTAACAGAGAGAGCAGTGCACAGATTCCTAATCCAATTCGGATCCGTCTACGCACTGACTTCATACCATCATCCTCCTGTTCCTCCTCTTTCGATCGGTGTTTCGACTGTCCTGCTCCTTGCTAGACTCACATCGACTTCCCACCAAGCAACATATGGCGCAATGGCGCCAATAAAAAACGTCCTCAAGCCCGTTGGGGCCGGAGGACGCCATTGTCCAAGCCGCACAAATGATGAAGCCGGTGGGAAACGCCGTTGTTTCCCTATTCTCAAGGATCCCCCTGTAGGAGCCCTTACACTGGGCGCTTTTATACCTGCCCAAGAAATACCTGTCAATGACTATCTCTCTTTCATCGGCGAGACGAGCGGGACTGGCGAGAGAAGCGCGACCGGACAAGCAATTGCAGTAGCGGGCGGAGAGACTTCTGTGTTACTTTTCCGCCGGTTATTTCCAGCCACGCAATAGAGGGCACTAATCTCTCGTAGCCGCAGATACAACTCTTATCTGACAATTCCATCTAACCCAGGAGTGGCCAGACGATGAACAGACAGATCCCTTCCCGCTATTCGATCATGAGTCCAGCTAGAAAGTTCCTCCTGGCGCTCTTTCTCGCCATCGTGGTTGTCCCCTGTTCCCTGCTGCCGTTCGCAGCGCCGACGGCCTGGGCGGAGCTGCAGGAAGATTTCCGGCAGTGGGGAAACGTGACGGCACGGGGAAATTTGGGATTCATCGATCCTGACCTCAAGCGTTGGCGTTGGTGGATGGAAGTGCAGCCTCGGGCGCGAGAATCGGGCAAAGAAATGGACCAACTGTTGATTCGCCCCGGCATCGGGTACGCGCTCACCGACCGCTCTACTCTGTGGATGGGGTATGCCCATGTCACAAACTACCCGGTGGCCGGCGACGAGATCCATGAAAACAGGTTCTGGCAGCAATATACCTGGTCAGGCCCGACATTTCTCGGCGCCTTTAGCAGCAGAACCAGATTTGAACAGCGCTGGCAGGATAATGGGAACGATACCGGCGGGCGGTTTCGTCAATTTTTCAAGTTCAACTGGCCCTTCTCGTTTCATCCGGCGGCAAGCTTCGTGATGTGGGATGAGATGTTCGTTCACCTGAATACGACCGACTGGGGAGCGAGGCAAGGGTTCGATCAAAACCGCGGATTTGCCGGTCTTGGCTATCGTTGGCAGCCCCAAATTTTGACAGAAATCGGGTATCTCAACCAATATGTCAACACGGCCAACACCGATCGCATGAATCACATCCTCTCGCTAAATCTGTTCCTCGATTTTTAAGAGGAGCAGGCAAGGAACTGATGTGGCCCCCTCCACTGAGAGCGCACTCTTGCTCCGGCAATTCGCATTGCACTATGTACGATAAAAAGTGGATGCCGCTGCCGATCTATAGCCTTAAAGGGGCATTGACAGCCTTTTCCCTAGGCCGTTATAAGGGTGCCATGACGTCCTCTAGTCCATGAGGGCTGGAGAACGTTTTCTTGCCCGCATTAGAACAGGCTGAATTACGATTTGGAGCGTTGAACAATCAATGGCCGGCCTGACGGTCAGACAACGTTCCACCGAAACGAGAACAATGGCCGCAGAGTAAACGATCATCTAGGTAAAGATCGGCGTATTGAAAGAGCAAAACAACTCGGGAGTTACTAAAGGAGGCATGTCGTGAGGAAGCTGATGGCAAGCATGGTCGGATTGACGATGGTGACGCTCCTCAGTCCTCTGGTTTGGGCCCAGGATGACAAGGCCCCGGTCCCGGCAGTCAAAACACATGCTGTGTCACTTCCTCACGACACGCCCCACTGGGACTACCAAGGCGAAAGGGGTCCTCGATTCTGGGGCAAACTCGATCCGGACTTCTCGCTTTGCCAGGAGGGTAAACATCAGTCGCCTATCGATATTGCAAAAACTCTTCCGGCCACGCTTCCAAAACTCCAAGCCGATTTCAGCCCGGCGAAGCTACAGATCGTGCACCACGAGCATATCGCCGACGAGATCAATAACGGCCATACCATCCAGGTCAACTATTCAGAAGGCGATACCCTTACCATCGGAGACACCAACTACGAACTGATCCAGTTCCACTTCCATAGTCCGAGCGAGCACACAGTCAAAGGCAAGCATTACCCAATGGAAATACATTTCGTGCACAAGGCTCCGTCGGGCAATCTGGCGGTCGTCGGCGTGTTCGTCGAGCAAGGCCCACACAATGTGGCCTTCGACCCTATCTGGGCAAACCTTCCGAAGCAACAGGGGGTCGTATCACACTACGAGCATGTCCAAGTGAATGTGGACGATCTCCTGCCGCAGAGTACCAAAAGTTACCGCTACGACGGTTCGCTGACTACCCCGCCTTGTTCGGAGGGGGTGAAGTGGATCGTCATGGAGTCGCCCATCCAGCTCTCGGCGGCGCAGATCAAGCAATTCACCTCGCTCATTAAGGCGAACAATCGACCGGTGCAGCCCTTACATCACCGCGTGACCGTGTCCGATGCGGTTGCAGAAGAAGTGATGACGAGATGACGGTCTGAAGATAAACAAGAGGCGAGGCAGATAGAACATTGAGCTGTTTGAAAGTTCTATCTTTGGGTCTGGGTTGGACGGGCTCCTGGCAATGACCGGTCGTCTGTGCTAGATTCCCTCTCAACCTATGGCTCCTTCATCACCGCATTCGGCACGACAAGACGCGCCTTGTTTTAAGCAAGGTCGAGGCTCCTCGGCTGCCCCTCGTTTCACGATTCCGCTGGCCCTCCTCTGTCTACTGGGCACAGCTTGCAGCACCGGCCAGACCGGCAGGGTGCTCTTTGAAGATCAGCGCGGAGTCGTATCGCTGCAGTCGATACCGGATGAGTCGATCCAGGCCAGTCATCCCATCAACCTCGACCCGACCCTTCTTGCCAAGATATTGAACGGCATGGGAGTTCAGGATCAGGAACGAGGCCTTCAGAGAATACTGTCAGGACCAGCGGCATCCATCCCGGTTTTCTCGGATGCTGAGATCCAATTTCTCGCACCCCTACTGGCAGAGGGCTTACGCACTGCTACAGCAGATCAACGTATCGAGTATCGTGTCCACACGACGCACGAGGGCTCCATGCTGGAGTCATCGACTACGGAAACCACCGCTGGCTCCCTCTATGCCTATGGGCGATCGTTGTTCATCATACTCTCTCAATATCGATATTCACCGATGAGAACGAACCTGAACTTAGGCGACATGGCCTACCGATCTCGCCCACAGGACTCTTCAGGCCTCCGTACCCGTATCCTGCTGTTTACCCCGAGCGCCGCAGAGCGGTCTGAAGCCTTCGACCCACCGGCAGGGGGAAAGATGACCGATCGATTTATCGCCGTTGATTTTCAGATGCTGCAACAGGCGCCGCCCACAGCAGCGACCACCGGGCAGACCACTCCACAGACAGGAACCTCACCGATGGTAGGATCTCCAGTAGGGACCAGCACATCCGAAGCCCAAGCTCGTTCCACAGAAGCCCTGGCGCAGGAGGTGGAAACTCTCAGAAAAGAACTGCAATCCGTTCAAAAACAGCTCGGTAACCAGCCAACCAAGCCGGACAGCCCGAAGAAGAAAGCCTCACCAGCGAAAAAGTGAGGGATTCAGGCTGAAGGGGTTCAGGCGGAAGGTTCGGAAGGCTGAAGACCTGAAGTCAAAGGTCGGAGTCCGGCTTTCCAAAACCTTCAGCCTGAACCCCTTCAGCCTATCGCAACTCATAGCATCGCTCCCTGCGATGCTATGAGTTGCGATATCCGTTCGTTATCGGCATCCGGCGATCCTTCCCCAAGGCCCTGTGCGTGATCTTGATGCCGATCGGCGCCTGCCGGCGCTTGTATTCGCTACCATCCACCATCTTCATCACCCGCGCCACCGTGGCTCGGTCGAACCCGGCCTCGACGATCTCTTCCAGAGACCGGTCTTCTTCTACATAGGCCTGAAGAATGGGGTCCAGTGTCTCGTAGGGTGGCAGCGAGTCTTCATCCTTTTGGTTGGGTCTCAGCTCGGCGGTAGGGGGCCGATCTAACGTCCGTTTTGGGATCACCGGGGTTGCGCCACGGAGGTTGCGGAGCCGCGCCAAGTCATAGACCATTGTTTTTGGCACGTCTTTGATCACGGCGAAACCACCGGCCATGTCGCCGTACAAGGTGGCATACCCGACGCTCATCTCGCTCTTATTCCCCGTAGTAAGCACCAGATGGCCGAACTTATTGGAGAAGGCCATGAGGAGATTCCCCCGGATGCGGGCTTGGAGATTTTCTTCTGTCGTATCCGGTTCATGCCCCTCGAACGTCTCCGCAAGCGCCTGCCGATAGTGGTCGAACAGCGTCGTGATGGGAATCGTCCGGACGGAGATCGCAAGCTTTCTCCCCAATTCGGCGACATCCTCGTAACTGTCTTGCGACGTATAGGGCGATGGCATGAATAGCCCCCCTACATTCTTGGCGCCGAGCGCATCGACGGCAATCACGGCGGTCAACGCCGAGTCCACACCGCCGCTCAAGCCGATCACGACACGGGTAAATCCGTTTTTCCTCACGTAGTCACGCACCCCCAGAGTCAGGGCCAGATAGACCTCCTCCAGTTGCTCTAGGCCCGATGCCACAGCTGGGACCATTCGCACCGAAGTTTTTTGAACGGTTGGAAGCGGCGCAGCATAGACTTCCACGGCAGAGGCCATGCGCTTCGGCAAGAGCTTTTTCCGGCCGGTTCGTCTTGCCCGCACAACAGGCTCCATGTTGAGGTCAGCGACGATGAAGTCCTCTTCAAAGGCTTTTCCCCGCGCGATCACTTCACCCTGGTGATCGAGAATGACACTATTCCCGTCGAACACCAGTTCATCCTGGGCGCCGACCATATTGGTGTAGGTCATCAGCACTGTGTTTTCTCTGGCGCGGGTCGCCAACATCTGCTCACGCGCCAGACTCTTACCCAGATGAAAGGGCGAGGCATTGATATTCACGATGACTTCGGCGCCTGCTGCCGCCTGGAAACCGGTTGGGCCGTCCGGCACCCAGATATCCTCGCAAATGTTGACGCCGACCACCGTGCCGCGCAGGCGAATGAGCGGCAGCCGCTTGCCTGGATGAAAATAACGGCTCTCGTCGAACACACCGTAGTTCGGCAAGTACCACTTGCAATAGGTCATAATGAGTTTTTGATCTGCGATGACCGCCGCCGCATTGTAGAGTTCATGTGCGCCGGCCTGCACGAGCGATGAGCGAGCCGGTCTTGGATCTATTCCGTCGCTCTGGCTGACATAGCCCACCACTGCGGCAAGACCCCGACAGTGTCGGGCAATTTCCTGAAGCGCGCGGCGATTGTCCGCGACAAAACGTGGCTTTAATAAGAGGTCTTCAGGCGGATAACCGGTGATCGCCAGCTCCGGGAATGAAACCAAGTCGGCCTTCGCCTTCTTCGCCTCCCGCAACCAGCCAGTAATCCGGCGGACGTTGCCGGCAATGTCACCGACCGTCGGATTCATCTGGACCATGGCGATTCGAAGGGTACGCATCTTCTTGGTTTGTCTGGTTGATCTAGTTTGTTTGGTTCATCTGGCTTGTCTCGTTGAACCAAATAAACCAAATAAACCAAATAAACAAGAGGAACCAGCCGGCGTGGCGCCGGCTAGTACCTCCGCAGATTCGGAACCGGAAGATCCCACAGCTCTTTCCGAACCGCTGCCCAGAGCGCCTCGAACGTATCAGTAAGGTCTGGCGCAGACTTGGCTACTAATTTGACTGCCAGACCCGGAGCTGCCGGAGTTGAAACTCCTCCCAGCACCAGGCCTGGACGCTCCTCCAGAATAGCAGCGAGTGCCAGGTCGAGACGTTTCCAGACATCGGTGCCGACCGTATCGCCGATGACAAAGAGCGATGCCACGTAGTCCCAGCTCCCGACGAGGCCGACCGATTCAGGCAGTCGGTCAGGAGCTAGGCGATACCGTTCGACGACCGACCAACTGGGGACAGGCACCCTCCTCAGCCCAGAGGCGACGGAGGGAGCCAGTCCCCTTATACAGATTTCGTTTTCGACCGATGCGAAGGCCCAGCGCTCCTGTCTGGCAACCCGGCCTGAAGCCATGGCATCCCACAGGACCACCGTTGCGCCTGGCGCAAGATCCACATGAACCGATTGGCGAAAGCGAGACCCGGCAAATGGGATCGTGACCTCGGGCAACCATTCAAGCCTGGCGTCAGGACCAACCGAAAGTCGAACCTCTTGCACCGCCGGCTCGGACAGGCTTCGATAGACACGATTGGCGGAGGGACTTGTCATGAGCACATGCGTCCCGGCATGGAGCTGCGCCTCCACCGACAGATGATCGCCGCCGAGCAAGCCACCGGATTGATTGACGAGCCAGGTGTTGGCACAGCCGCTGTCGTCGAGGTAGGAAGGAGGAAAATGATGCCAAGGAGTCGTGCAAGACGAGCGGCTGAGGACGGTACGTGGCCCCTCCCGCTCGAACTCATAGGACAGGGCTCCGCGACGACCAACTGTGTCGAGCACAGGCTGGTTGATTTGGTTTGTTTGGTTCATTTGGTTTGTTTGGTTAGGCTGGTTTTATGATTAAAGGTCTTCTCCAAAGTGAGTGAGTACAATTCGTCATTCCCGCGAAAGCGGGAATCCAGTATCCCCCCTTGAACCCTTCGGCAATACACGGCTCAAAGAATTCCCTCCCACACATCTCTCCAGTCCGGATTCTGCTTCTCGATCAGTTCCAGCTTCCAGCCCCTGTTCCATTGCTTCATCTGTTTTTCTCTGCGAATGGCTGACTCCATATCCTCATGCCACTCGCCATACACCAGGCGATGCACCCTGTATCTCTTCGTGAAACCCTCAACCGAATCGTTTGTGTGTTCCCAGGTACGCTTGATGAGGTCGCTCGTCACTCCGATGTACAGTGTGCCATTTCGCTTGCTGGCAAGGATATAGACCGCTGGCTGTTTAGACATCCTCAATCACTGGATTCCCGCTTTCGCGGGAATGACAAATGAGCGTCACCCAGAAACCCTTGCCCGGCGCGGACGCTAAACACTTTTTAGCCATTTCTTACCCACTCGATTGGGAGAAGACCCATGATTAATTTGGTGAGTTGGGTTTAACCAAATAACAAAACAAACCCCATGCTCACGAAGCCGCACTAATGACGATGTACACCATACGGTAAGAGCAACTTAACCCAAGTAATCACCTGCTCAAGCCCCTGCCCAGTTTTCAGATTCGTAAAGAGATAGGGCAAGTCGCCCCTCATGCGCTTGCTGTCCCGATCCATCACGGACAAATCGGCCCCGACATGCGGCGCGAGATCGATCTTGTTGATTACCAGCAGATCCGAGCGAGTAATGCCAGGGCCGCCCTTGCGCGGGATCTTATCGCCCGCCGCCACATCAATGACGTAGATCACTTTGTCCGCAAGTTCCGGGCTGAACGTCGCAGCCAGATTGTCGCCACCGCTCTCGACGAACATCAGCTCGACATCGGGGTGGCGCTTGAACAGATCGTCCAAGGCCTCCTGATTGTGCGAGGCATCTTCACGGATCGCCGTATGGGGACAGCCTCCGGTTTCGACACCGAGAATGCGATCTTGAGGGAGCGCGCCCCGGCGCGTGAGAAACTCGGCATCCTCCTTGGTGAAGATGTCATTGGTCACCACCGCCAAACTCACACGATCGCGGAGGCGAAGGCAGAGGGCTTCGACCAGCGCGGTCTTTCCAGACCCCACCGGCCCACCGACGCCGATCACAGGAATATGACCAGCCCGCGCCGCCGTGACACGGCCGTTACCTGTGAAATGTTCATCGGCTCGATGCATTGTTCCATCCCACGAAGAGGCCTTGCTTATATAGCGCTCTTGGCATGACGACGTCAAACTCGGCAGTGCTGAGTACTGAGTCGTGGTCGTGGGAAGCTGGATTTCCTTCATATCGTCAGTTAGACTTCGACGAAGACGCAGGATGCTGGTATGGAATGAATCTCGATCATATTCGGCAAAAAATACAATCGCGTCAGTACCGTATCTCATGGACACATACGGAAAAGTTACGGCGCCGACAAATTAGTAGCGATATGATTGAACGCGCGATCGAGACCGGAACCCTTGTCGAATTGTATCCGAGCGACCCCCGTGGGCCATCATGTTTAATCCTGGGGCACCCCCTGGAAGGCCGCCCGCTTCATGTCGTCTGTGGTAAACTCGATGAGGACGAAATCTTGATCATTACAGCGTACGAACCATCGGCGGCTGAGTGGGAATCGGATTGGCGCACAAGGAAAGGAACCGGAAACTGATGACTACTTGTTACTTTTGTAAAGGTCGCGTGGTCGAGCAGTTGACGAGTGTCGATTTCCGGTGGGGTGACGATCTCAAGATCATTGAGCAGGTGCCGGCTCAAGTGTGCGAACAGTGTGGCGAGAAATATTTCCAGGCACAGGTGTATAAGGATCTCGAACGGTTAGTGCAAC
>JANOJM010000153.1:0-5351 GCA_031418735.1 Nitrospiraceae bacterium
AGCATGACCACGCCAGTCTCCGCCGCCACACCGGCCAGGGCGATGATGCCTACCCAGACTGCCACGCTCATGTTGTAGCTCAGATAGTCGAGATACCAGATAGCCCCGATCGCGGCGAAGGGGACGGACAGGAGCACGATCAACGATTTCGCCATCGAGCGGAAGTTGAGATAGAGCAACAAGAGAATGATCCCGATGGTGACGGGAACCACTAGCTTTAATCGTTCTTCGGCCCGCACCAGGTGCTCATATTGACCGGCCCAGACCAGCCGGTAGCCGGAGGGTAATGTCACTCGGTCACGGACTGCTCGTTGGGCATCTTCGACGTAGCCTCGAAGATCGCGCCCACTGACCGCGACGGAGACCAAACCGGCCAACGATCCCGCTTCATCCGCGATTGATGGCGGTCCCTGCGTGATAACGAGATCGGCAATTTGTCCGAGCGGAATCTGCGCGCCGCTCGGCGTGGGAATCAGCACCCTCTTGAGCCGGTCCGGGTCGTCGCGCAGTTCGCGCTTGTAACGTACATTGACCGAATACCGCTCCCGTCCCTCAACTGTGGTTGTGACGGTTTCTCCCCCGATGGCCGATGTGATGACCGCTTGCACGTCTCCCACCGTCAGGCCATAGCGGGCCGCGTCGCGCCGGTTCACGGTCAGGTCCAGGTAATAGCCTTCATTCAACCGTTCGGCAAACGCGCTTTTCGTGCCAGGCACATTGGCCAGGACCTGCTCAATCTCCAAACCGATCTTCTCAATGATCTTCAAGTCAGGCCCCAGGACTTTGATGCCGACCGGGCTGCGCACACCAGTCGTGACCATTTCAGTGCGGGTTTGAATCGGCATCCACCAGACGTTCGGGAAGCCGGGAATGCGCAGCTTCGCATCCATTTCATCCAGTAAACGGTCCCAGGTCATACCGGGACGCCATTGCTCTTCCGGTTTGAGAGTGATCGTGATCTCGGCCATGCCAACAAAAGCCGGATCGGTGGCAGTCGGGGCCTTGCCCATTTTGCCGAACACCCGTTCAACTTCAGGGAAGGTCGTGAGCAACTGATCCTGGATCTGCAACACCTTGGCCGATTCTGGAATAGACAGGCCGGGGACGGTGGTCGGCATATAGAGAATCGTCCCCTCATTGAGCGGCGGCATGAATTCCGCGCCGAGACGGGAAAAGATCGGCGCGGTGAATCCCACGACCACCACCGCCAGCCCGAGCGTTAGCCACCGGACGCGTAACGCGCCGGAGAGGATGGGCCGATACAGCGCGACCAGTAGCCAATTCAACGGGTTCTTGGCCTCCGCTCGGATGCGCCCCCGGATCAGAAGGACCATCAGCACAGGGGCCAAGGTCACAGAAAGCGCAGTAGCGAACAGCATCGCGAAGGTTTTGGTATAGGCCAAGGGTGTAAACAATCGCCCTTCCTGGGCTTCCAGCGCGAAGATCGGCAGGAACGATACGGCAATCACCAGCAGCGAGAAGAACAAGGGTCGGCCGACTTCTTTGGCCGCCGCGATGATGGTTTCGATTCGATCTGCATCCGGAGATTGTTCCAATCGCTTGTGGGCGTTCTCCACCATGACGATGGCCGCATCCACCATCGCGCCGATGGCAATGGCAATCCCGCCGAGCGACATGATGCTGGACGTGATATTCAGATAGGCCATCGGGATGAAAGCGAGCAGCACGGCCACGGGGAGGATGAGAATCGCCACCAGGGCACTGCGGAGGTGAAACAGAAAGACGACCGCCACCAGGCTGACGATGATACTTTCCTCCACGAGCTTCTCGCGCAGTACGGCAATGGCTCGATGAATCAAGTCAGACCGGTCATAGGTGGGAACGATGTGGACGCCCTTCGGCAAGGCCGGCGTGATCTCTGCCAGCCTGGCTTTGATCCGACCGATCACGGCGAGCGCGTTTTCTCCGGCCCGCATGATCACGATGCCACCGACCACCTGGCCCTTGCCGTCTAACTCGGCGACGCCGCGCCGCTGATCCGGTCCGATGTGGACATGGGCAATGTCCCGGATCAAGATGGGCGTGCCGCGCGCATCCGTCCCGACCGGGATCAGCTCAATATCGTCAACCGAGCGTAGATAGCCTCTCCCACGAATGATGTATTCCGTGCCGGCCATTTCCAAGACACGGCCGCTCACCTCCGCATTGCTATTCCTGACCGCTTCGATAATCGTCTTCATCGGCAACCGGTAGGCAGCCAACGTGTTTGGGTCCACTTCGATTTGATACTGCTTCACGAACCCGCCGATCGCCGACACTTCTGCCACGCCCGGCACACTTTCCAGTTGATAGCGCAGATACCAATCTTGAAGGCTGCGGAGCTGCGCCAGGTCGTGCGCACCGGACTCATCGACCAGCGCATACTGATAGACCCACCCGACACCGGTTGCGTCAGGGCCGAGAGTCGGCGCGACTCCAGACGGCAGCTTCCCGCTCAGCTTTTGCATGTACTCCAGTACACGGCTGCGTGCCCAATACAAGTCCGTCCGGTCTTCGAAGATCACATAAACATAGGAGACCCCGTATTCCGAGACTCCCCGCACCCGTTTGACTTTCGGCCCAGCCAGCAGGGATGTGACAATCGGATAGGTAACCTGGTCTTCAATCAACGTCGGGCTGCGCCCCTGCCATTCTGTGTAGATGGTCACCTGGACATCGGACAGATCTGGCACCGCATCCAGCGGGACCCGAAATCCTGCCCACAGGCCCCAGGCGCCCAGCAGCAAAACGACGAGGATAACCAGGATCGGATTGCGGGCGCTTCCTTCAATTAGTCTTACGATCATGAGGGATTACATTCCTCCCCCGGCGACCGAGAACTGAAACTTTTCGGCAAAGGGCGCTTTCCCTGGTACCGTCACGTTGGCCGTTACCAACCATGTCCCGCCCATACCGAACAGCACGGTCCCCTCATAGAGTCCATCTTTCGTGTGGCGAGCCGCCGCTTTAGAATCGGTCATGCCAGGCATCGGCATCGTATAGACGAACACAACTTGCGCGTTGGTCACCGGCTTGCCGGCCTGATCGTTCAATTTGAGTTTCAGTAACACGTTACCTGCCTGGGGATTTTCCGGCGCTGTGTTCAATGTGAGGGATAATCCGGCTGCCTGACGGGTTCCAGCTCCTGCCACTTCTTTCTTGCTCCCCATCTCCATGCCAGGCATGTTGTCCATGCCCTTCATGCCTTCCATCCCCTTCATATCCCCCATCGGCATGCCTTTCGTATCGCCTTTCTCACCCTCCCACCCCGGGGGCGCCGAGACGCCCCCCTTACCCATGTCCATGCCTTCCATCTTGCCCTCGTATGCGCCGCGCATCTGCCAATCGCCCATGCCGATCCGGCCCATCATGGCCTGCATACTTGAGGCCGATGTCAGCTTGCTCTCCGCGTCCAACAGGAAATTGGCCGAGGTGACGATCCGATCTCCTTCGTTGAGTCCTTCCATCACTTCCACCTCATCCTGGTTCCGGCGACCCAGCTTGACCAGTCTCTGCTCATACCGGCCTTGCCCCCGATCCATGAACACGAGTTGACGAAGCCCGGTCTCCAAGACTGCTTCCTTGGGCACGACAAGGGCTTTGACCGCATCCGTCTGTAAGATTACGTTCCCATACATACCGGGCTTGAGTTTCAACCCGGGATTCGGCAATTCAAACCGCACTCGCACCGTGCGGGCTTCCTGGTTCAACGAGGGGTAGATATAGGCCTTGCTCCCGCGAAAGACTTCTCCTGGATAGGCGGCAAATGAGACTGACATCGGTTGGTCGAGCTTCACCGATGCGACCTCGGACTCATAGATGTCGGCAGTGATCCAGACTGTGGAGAGATCCGCGACTTCATACAGTGTCGTCCCTGGTTCCACATATTTACCCGGCAAGGCCTCTCGCTTGAGGACGATTCCGGAGGACGGGGCATAGACTGTGAGCAGCGGCTCCGCCTTGCCTCGACGCTCCAGAGCCGTGATTTGCCCGTCGGTCAGATCCCACAGTCGCAATCGCTCCCGCGCACTGGCCACGAGGGCAGCCGCATTAGCTTTGGCTTCGTCAAGGGGGCTCGTAGCCAGTCGAGCCTGCGTTCGTAAGGCCAATAAATATTCATCCTGCGTGGCCAGGAGATCCGGCGAGTAGAACGTGAAGAGCGCTTCGCCTTTTCGTACTGGTCTGCCGATCGAATTGACGAAGACCTCGCGGACCCACCCGGAGATTTTCAGGGTGACCTGAGTCAAGCCGCGTTCGTCGTAGCCGACCGTGCCGACCGTGCGAATCTCTTGCGTCAACGTCGTATAGGCAGCTGAGGCACTCCGCACTCCGATCAACTGTCTCGCCACCGCCGGAATTACCACAGCCCCGGACGGCGATGCGGACATGCCTGGCATACCTTCCATTCCTTCCATAGATTTTTCGCCTCCTGTGCCCTTGGTCATGTCTGCCATTGTGCCCATCGTCCCGTGGGCGGTAAAAAATCCGACGGCGACGCCGGCGATCGCACCGATCGCCACGACGCCGATCACGAAATTTTTCTTGTATGATTGCTGGTTCATCGCTAGTTCTCCTTCCTGTTTGCACTAGCTCTGCCGTTCAAGCGTGACCCCTACGACCTGTTCAAGTTCAGCCAGTCGATTTTGGCGGTCCACGATCGCCTTGAAATACTCATGCTGAAACCCTCGCCAGGCCCGTTGGGCATCAATGAGATCCAAGAAGCTCCCCTTCCCAACACGGTATCCGAGGCGCGCCGATTCCAGGCTCTGCTCGGCCTGTGGCAGGATCGTGGTACGGTACAGGGTGGCGACCTGATCAGTCGCCTGGAGCTTGGCCAGAAGATCGTTGACCTGAAACCGGGTCAGGTTTTCCATAGTATGTTGCTGCGCCTGCGCGACCAAAACCGCAGCCGCGGCCTCCTGCACGCCCGCGTCGTACTTCGGTTTGGTCCAAAAGGCGAAGGGGATGCTCATTGCCACATAGGCGCCGAATCCATCATTGGCCTGATAGTTCTGGAAGCGCTGAACCGCCACGTTGAAGTCCGGATAGTATTGACGCTGGGCCAGCGCGCGGGACTGTTCGCTCCGCTGCACATCGAGCTCGGCGGCTTTGAGCTCCGGCCTATCGTTGAGCGCAAGACTATGCAGATCGTCAAGAGGCTTTTCGATCGGCAGCTGAGAGGGTTCTTGCGCAAGGCCCAAGGGTGATGAAGGAGCCCGATCGAGCAACGTATTCAGCATCGCTGCGGCAGTCTTGCGACGCTGGTCTAGGACGGGAAGCTGCTGTTGAAGCAGGGACAGCTCGACTTGAGCCTTGAGCACATCGGCCTGGCTTCCTTTGCCTGCGCGGAA
>JANOJM010000154.1:0-1557 GCA_031418735.1 Nitrospiraceae bacterium
TTTCTGCAACTGCGCCGTCTGATCTTCGTTTCTGTCGAGAGGCATAATGAACAAATAGATTAGGTAATCGGAAAGCTACCTGCCGATCGCGCCTGTTTACGCCTCGCCCGCAGCTGACGATCCATCCCCACAGGCTGCAGAGGGGTATATCTTGTTTGTCCCGCCTATCTGGTTTGTCTGGTTCATGTAGCGAAACCAACCAGCCAAGCCAGCCCCTCTCTATACAGACGTTTCCCAAAGTATCGGTGCCAAGGTATCAGGCTTGGATACGCACTATGCGCCAATGGAGCGTGTGTTCGGGGAGATTATCGAGCAGAGCCATTCGTCGTCTTAACCGGCAATGGCGTCTTCGTTTCAGTCAGGATGCGGGCGATGGATTCGGGAGGAGAAAATGGGCCAGGCTACTTAATCGGAACCCCTCGCTCTTAGCCCATTCGCCATTCAGAAGGTGTCACAATGGAACTGATTGCTGAGGCTCTCTTGGGACTGGCTCTTCTGGCCGACCTGCTCCTCTTGCGCCGCAAGTCGCGCCATCGAGAGGAACCCGTGGGCTTCTTCTGCATGAGCCACACGACGTCAGACGGCAGTGAAGTGCGATACCAGATTCGTTTTCGACCGCCATCCACCGACCACCTGTTCCCCTGATTAGTCCTGCTGGGGCTGAGTGGGGGATAGAATAAAAATTGTGACAGGCTACTTTGTTGCGGGCCTTACGGGGCCGACCGCGAGCAAGAGGATATTTGTTGCTGTTTTCGGGGGGCGAGACGTTAAAAAACTTCCAGGCTCGTTTTCCTGGAACTGTGCGAGTTGAACAACAACTCTTATACGGGAACACATGGCAACGCGACATGTCTACTGAGGCTCACTAGACTACACGCTGATTCAGATTCAGCGGGCTTACGTGACCATGAGATACAACGTCAATAACCCGAGCCCGACGAAGGCGGTTAACAGGACCCACTTGAACGATTTCTTGACTTCGGCCTCCATGTCATTTCTCGCTTTATCAAATAAATCCATGAGGCACCTCCTCGTTTATGGTGCGGGAGCGGGCTCCCTGCCACTCAGTACACCACCAGTTCCGTTCTCGATGTCGTACGCCGGCAACACGCTTGACGTTACAATATCAGTTCTTCGTGAAATGTGCATCGACCGGACTTTCGTTTCCATCCATCACTGAGGGGGGGGATTTAGCACGGGCATGATCGCTGGGCGTCTATCGAGATCCTGCGACGCGATTTGACCCGAATATGAAATTTCCTGTTAAGATACAGACCCTTCACCTAGATATAGTCAAGGAAACGCCATTGATGTCGACGCCCGCACAATCGAATGCCGTACTTGTCGCGATCCGCACCCCTCGCGTGACCGTGGAGGAGCTGGAGAGTTCGCTGCAAGAGCTCACCCGTCTTGTGAAGACCCTCGGGCACCATGTCGTGGGCCAGGTGACGCAAAAGCGGAGTTCCGATAAATATGCAGCGGTTCTTGGTCAGGGCAAACTCGCCGAATTGGCACAGTGGACCGGTGGTTCCGGGAAAGTCGCGGTGGCGTTTGAAC
>JANOJM010000155.1:0-2271 GCA_031418735.1 Nitrospiraceae bacterium
ACGCTGCGTGACAACACTGAAAGGCCGGAAACAGTCTCCGTGGGCACCAACGAGCTGATCGGCACCAATCCAGCAAATCTTGGTCCGGCGCTTCGTCGGCTTATGGATGGCCGCTGGAAGAAAGGCGCGATTCCTGAAAAATGGGATGGGCAGGCGGCGGTAAGAATCGTAGCCGAGTTAGAGCGGCTGCTCTCCGTGGCTGGAGTCGCGCATGCCAGCAGTACCAATGCCACCGCTTCTCCCAGGTTAAAAGTCGTTGCATAGATCCACGGAGCAAAACATGAAGCAGCTTCTGCAGAGCCTCGAGACCGGAACTATTGAAGTGGCCGAACTTCCCTCGCCCTCCGCCGGAGCCAGTCCCCTCTAAACTTTAAATCGCAACTGCCGTGCACGGGCTGTCTTGTCTTTCTCGTTCCTCACACCAACTAAAACCAGATAGACCAAACAGACAAGACAGACCAGACCCCTGGCCGCTTTTTACCCATTGCCAGATGAGCCATGCTGTGTCTTGACCAACGTGGAAATGATCTTTGCGATTCGCTCAGTCACCTCAGATTGGGAAGTGTCGAAATCCACTCCGAAATCAAAGTCCTTAACCCATTTCACGGTGGCGCGATCGATACACAACGGCTCCGGATCTCCCGGAATAAAAATTTGCAGTGCGATCACCGCCCCAATTGAGACCGCTGCATTCCCGGTAATGTAGCTCCCGCTCAGCGAAAGATCCTTGATGATTCCTTCACCGATAATCCCGTCCCCGAGGTACCGCACCGGCACCAATCGCTTGATCCGTTGATTCTTCCGCACGAAAAATCCGGCCATTCAGTCTCCTTCAGAGGTATAGAGGTCGAGCTTCACTCGGTCCTCTGATTATCGGAAATGAGTGTAGCGAACTTCGGTACCCCCGACAAGTGTTCGGTTATCCAGACTCAGCCAGTAATCTACCGATAAAGAATTCGATCCGCAGGGCGAAGCAGCGGTACAGGCACCGCCGCGGCTCGACTGAGCTCGCCGAAGTCAGACGGCGGAGCCAGCCCCCTGGGCTCCCGGAGATCCGTATTGGACATGCCCTTGAGCGATCTCTTAAGTGCCTTGATAGAGGCGTGGACAGAGCGAGAAGCGAGTCCGTCGTAAGTTGTTGAGAGAAAAGAAAGAAGGTTGGTTGCGGGGGAAGGATTTGAACCTTCGACCTTTGGGTTATGAGCCCAACGAGCTACCGGGCTGCTCCACCCCGCGCGAGATGCTAACAAAGGGCTCAACGGCAAGTCAAGCAAACCCGTGCAGCCAAGTTGCTTTCGCACACCTGCAATGCTAAAGCGATACCATGCGAATCGTATTCATGGGCACGCCCGATTTTGCCGCGGCTTCGCTTGAAGCCTTGTTGAAGTCTGACAATTCCGTTGTCGGGATTGTCACCCAGCCGGATCGCCCGAAAGGACGCGGGCAAATCCTTACGCCGTCACCCGTGAAACTCCTCGCCCAGCGAGAGCAGATTCCTTTGCTGCAACCACTCAAGATGAAGGATCCGGAATTCCTCCAGGCTTTGGCTGGATGGAAGCCGGATCTGATTGCCGTTGCGGCATTCGGGCGCATCTTGCCACTGGCGATCCTCTCGCTTCCTTCTCGCGGCTGCATTAATGTGCACGGCTCCCTTCTTCCTAAATATCGCGGCGCTGGTCCGATCCAATGGGCCATCATCAACGGTGAGACTGAAACAGGTATTACGACCATGCTGATGGATGAGGGAATGGATACAGGCGCCATGTTGCTCCAAGAGGCCATTCCTATTACCGCTGACGATACGGCAGGCAGCCTTTCACCGCGTTTAGCTGAGCTGGGAGGCAGACTGTTGGTCGAAACGATTATCCGGCTCAAAGCCGGCACTCTTGTACCGCAGCCACAAGATTTTTCACAGGCGACCCTCGCGCCGCTGCTGAAAAAAGAAGATGGCGCAATCGATTGGGCCTTGCCGGCCACTGTTATCGCCAACCGGGTCCGTGGGCTCTCTCCCTGGCCTGGAGCCTACACAACCGTGGCAGGAAGCGATCGTTGGACGATCTGGCGAGCGCTGGCACTCCCAAGCTCCGTGACGAGTCCCCCTGGGGTGGTCGTCGCCATGACGAACGAGACGATTCATGTTGCCACCGGGGAGGGAATCCTTGCCGTGATGGAGTTACAGCCGGCCAATAGCCGACGCATGGCCGTATCTCAATACTTAGCAGGCCATCCTGTTGCTATAGGAATGCAGCTAGGGGGACCGGCTCTCTTCTA
>JANOJM010000156.1:0-7680 GCA_031418735.1 Nitrospiraceae bacterium
CTTCCCGTTCGGGCGATTTCACGAGGATTTGCCACCGATACCGTCCCCTGAGCCTCGGCACCGGAGAAGGGACCGGTCCCAGGACAATAAGACGGTCGGATCGACCGATTGATTGAGCCATTGCAGAAACCTTTGGAGAGACCATCTGTCCAGCCACGGACGGTGAAGAGCAGGCGGTGAGTCGAGCGACCCAGGCCATGGCAGCATCGCGAACCATTTTCTCATTGGTTCCCGATGCGAGGAGCGCAATCAGATGAACCGAGGGCGGATACCCCAATGCAGCCCGCTGAGACAGTTCTTCCAAGGAAAAGACAGATTCGTCATTCTTCGCCACAGCCTGAATCGCATGATGGGATGACAGACAGGTCTGCATGATAACCTGACCGCCGGCTCCTGCCGGATCGGCGAGACTGACCGCGTCGAGGAGCATATGATAGGTACGCTCGGCGGATCGGAAATCCGGCACGCTGAGCCCTGCGTCCGCCTGCACAATCCCAACGAGGCCCATCATCGGAAGAGGCCCGTGCCGCAGTAGCAATTGTGTTCCGACGATGATATCCCACTTCCCCTGCTCGATCCTCCTCCAGAGAGCTTCCGCCTGCGCTGGCCGCCGCATGGTATCTCCATCGAGCCGAATCACTGATGCATGAGGAAACAATCGCTTCGCATCTTCTTCTACCCGCTCTGTCCCTTCTCCAATCAACTGCATGCGAGGGCCGGAACAGGAGCCGCAGGTCTCAGGGATAGGGGCAATGTCCCCGCAGTAGGAACAGGACAGGCGAGCTGCCTGCCGAGAGTACATCAACGCGACACGGCAGGCGGAACAGCGGGGAACCTGGCCGCAGTCCAGACAGACGAGGGCCCCGGCATAGCCCTTCCGGTTGAGAAACAACAGGACACCTGCCCGGCGACCGATCGCCTGCCCAATGGACTGAACAAGCGGCTGGCTCAGCACTGTCCCGCGACCATAATCACGTAACTCAACGACCTGTATGTTCGGCCAGGCATCGGACGGCATGATGTTACGTAAAACGATTCCGCGTTGTTCCACCGCTGCTTTGGTTTCAAGGGAGGGATGGGACGAACTCAGCACCAGCACCGCCTGTTCGTGCTGCGCCCTCAACCAAGCCACTTCCCGTGCATGGTAGCGCGGTTCTTGCGGTTCTTTGAGCGCTGCATCGTCTTCTCCCTCGACCCAAATCGCCCCAATTGCTGTCAATGGAAGAAAAACGGTCGATCGGGTTCCCACGATCACACGAACAGCCTGTCGATGAATCTGATCCCACATCTCGGCTTTCAGCTGGTCTGAAAGACCGCTGTGGAAACAGATCGGAGAGATACCCGTCTCATCATTACGGATCAAGCCGGCAACCCATTGGGCTCGTTCTGTTTCTCCAACAATGATGAGGACCGTTTGTCCACGGTCGAGTACTAGACGAATCGCCCGTTGCAACAGCTTCAATCGATCGGACCAGGGAGCCTGTACCAGAACCTGCTTGGGTTCTTGGCCTCTTAGCGCCTCGAATAGTGGCTCCGCCCAAGACATTTCTGGGCCAGGAATCAGCGATGCAATGATGGCTGAATCGTCCTGGTACGCCAGTCTGTCTGGGTGGATGGGAGGCGCCATCATGGGCAATGGTAAGGCCTGGATTTCTACTACCCATCCACGGGCCTTGAGATCGTGCAACAAGTCGGCAGAACCTGGACTGCGGGATGACCGGCGAAGTCCTGACGGTTTTTTCCCAAGGCGCATGAGAAGTGCCCGCGCCTTCACCGAACAGGGCTCTCGAGCCGAAAGTGCGGCCCGCCCTTGCTCCGTCAGTTCGTAGTGGCTGACCTGCGCTCGTGGTTTGGGTGCTGGAGGCAGCACCAACCTGAGACATTGTCCCCATGGAGCGACATACTGTTCTGCCACCTGCCGTGAGAGCTGGAACAGGTTCGAGGACACATCGGTTGCAGCCCCCTCCGAGAGCAACGAGTGAATCTCCCTGAGTCGTGTTCGATCAAGGCCCTGAGGAAGAGCCTGGGAGAGGGCAATGACCGCTCCTTGGAGAATCGACCGTCCGAAGGGCACGAGCACCCGATGTCCAATCCGTAGTGTGGGTCGGAGCGGCAAGGGCACGATGTAGGTGAACGGGCCTGCTAGATGTCGCGGGACAATGACATCTGCAAACAGAACCTCTGGCTCTGTACCTGGAAGGGCTATCAGCGACGAAACCATGCGGCATTGTAGCAGCACGGGAAAAGAGGGAACAACGAGGGAGAAAGCACGGAAACGTTCCGAAGCGGAATCGGTGAGGGTTGACGTTGAATCGTCAACCCTCGCACGATACTCGCTGGATTTATTGTGGAGGGACGACTGGAGCAGTGGGGTTCTGATCTGAACCGATCTGGCCGCCTGATGCCGGAATCGTTGCCGAAGCTGGATCATCGGAGGCGGATGGGGGCTTTACCTTGGACGACCCAGTTGGTACCGCTGGGATCGTCTGGTCCACTGCGAGGGCCGGATCTCCGCTTTCTGCTGAGCTGAGGCGAGACAAGCTGTAGCCCTTAGCACCGGTCTCAGTCGGCTTCGCCGCCGGCCCAGACTGTTCACTGGGTGACTCGGGCGAATAGAGCACAATGTCCACACGACGGTTCTTCTCCCGACCCACTTCGGTCGCATTGCCGGCTATCGGCTTCGTATCGCCATAGCCAACCGACGACAGCTTCACCGAATCGATCCCGCCCTTCTCAATCAAGTAACGGAGGACGATCCCAGCCCGAGCTTTGGACAAATCCCAGTTCGTCTGGAAAGTCGATTTCAAGGAAGGACCGATTTCCATGTTATCGGCATGGCCCTCGACTCGAATCAGCCGATCGCCGGCAGTGGTCCGCAGATACGCAATGAGTTCATCGAGCACCTGATAGCCCTCGGACTTGATCGTGGCTTCGCCCGACTCAAACCGAAGCTGCTTCATCAAATCACCGAGACTGATTCGGGTTTCGCCGGCGGCATTCTGAACCTGGAACTTGCTTGGAGAAGAAGCCACGGCAGGAGAGACCTCCAGAGACTGTTGGGGTAATTGAGAAATCGGCATGGCCTCAGGAACAGGGGCATGAACTTGCACTCTGAAACGATCGCCCTTCAGAATGCGGGAAATCGATTTTGTGATCAGCGCTGTGGCCGTTTGGTCTTCTATGGACAGGATTTTCAATTCGCCTACAACCCGTTTCGGAAGATTCCCTCCGGATCGAATGACGTCCATTCGGTCCCCAGGCCTGACTCCGTCTTCCCGCCCCCGGTCCAGGTACACGACATTTCTTTGCGCCACAAGATTCATAATTCCCATGTTGGATTGGAACTCCACAACCCTTCCCTCTACATCGCCGGCAGAAGGCTGGTTAGCTGCTGTTCCCTCGTCAGTCGGAGGCACGAACTTCATCACCGGATCACCAGGCGATACAGGCCCATAGGCCCGTATGATCTGAACAGTGGTCAGATCCTTATCAACGTCAATCACCTCAACCACCGCGAGGCGATTGACCAAATGCCCCATGTATTGACCAGTCGTGGGATGGAATACCTTGTGCGATCGTCTGTAGATCGTGAACGGATCTCCAGGCGCGACATCGCCGGGATTCTTCAATCGGAGGTATAGAATATCCCTGCTGCCCAAAATCATGTGATCCCCGGTGGTCTGATTGTCACCGGTAATTACATTCACGAATCCATCTTGGGGAGTCGATCGCTGGATGGAGCCGGATGAATAGGCCAACGCTGAGTCTCCGAATCGAACCGAGTTGAAGTCGTCTGCCGCCCTGGCCAGAGGAAGGAACGGCGCGGCCAAGATCCAAACCATGAGAGCGATGACACATTTCATTGAATAATTAACCATGGTGGTTGTCCTTCATGTAGGGCACATATTACTGTCAGCAACCATAGCAAATAGTCCTGCATTGTCAAGAATATTGAGGCCTTGTCCACATTGACCTGCCAATTCAACCGATGGTATGGTGCCTCGGAAAGTGACTTCTCGCAGAGGGGGAATCCATATCATGCCGCCTGACAAGTCCCCGGCCAGCGATGCCCAACGCCAAGGTCGACCTCGCATCGAGACTCAGATTCACCGACGCAAGAAAGCCAAGGCTTTCTCGGCCTTGGAGCCTGAATGGGATCAAATTGACCAACTATCACCCTCCCATCTGCGCATGCCATCAGATCGCATGTCACCCACCCCACCCAATCGAGCAAAGAGCCCCTCATAAATACGCCGCGCTGGCAACACCTCTCAACGAAACAAAGCCTAGGACTTTCGGGTCGGTTCCACAGGTCTTTTGAACGCTTGCTATCCCCGTAATCCAACGTCTACACTCCAACTACCCTTGCATCTCAAGCTGTTGAAAGATTAGCCCTATGAGCGGCTCTGAGTTACTTATTGAGTATCTAACCAGATACTTTCCGATTATGTTTTTCATTGTCTTAGCGCTGGTGTTCGGCATATGGACGCTGGTCGTCAGTTCTTTGCTCCAGCCGAAATATCCTGAGCCGGAGAAGCTCTCAGTCTATGAATGCGGATCGGAACCGTTCTCGGACGCTCGGATGCCTTTCCCTGTTCGATATTACATCTTCGCGATGCTCTTCGTTATTTTCGATATCGAGGTCATCTTTCTGTATCCCTGGGCAGTGGTTTTCACCAAGATCGAGTTAATCGGGTTGATTGAAATGCTAGTCTTCATCGGATTGTTTTTGGTGGCCTATATCTATGCTTGGCGCAAGGGGGCCCTGGAATGGGACTAATCCAAATTGGTCGTCAGGATAAGGACGGCACACCCGACGTCATAACCACGACGATAGAAAAAGCCGTCAACTGGGGTCGCAAGGGGTCACTGTGGCCCATGACATTTGGCCTGGCCTGCTGCGCGATCGAAATGATTGCCGCAGTCTCGTCACGGTACGATATGGACCGCTATGGCGCCGGTGTGTTCCGGGCCTCACCGCGCCAGTCCGATTTGATGATTGTGGCCGGTACCGTCTGCCGACGGATGGCCCCCGTCATCCGAAAACTATACGATCAGATGCCTGAGCCAAAATATGTCATTGCCATGGGATCTTGCGCAACCTCAGGAAATATCTATGACAGTTATAGCGTCGTCCAAGGGGTCGACCGCTTTGTGCCAGTCGATATCTATGTGCCTGGGTGCCCTCCGACACCGGAAGCGCTCTTCGACGGCATCCTCAAGTTGCAAGAACGAATCATGCTGAAACGCGTATTTCTAAAACAGCCCGATCAGGTCAAGCCCAGGCTTAAAATATAGGTCTCAATCGATGTCCTTGCAGGAACTGGCCAACCGGCTCCAAGAAGATTTTTCCACCGGCCTCATCAAAGCCGTCGAATGGCGCGGGGAGCTTGCGGTAACCGTGATGCGGGATCGGCTCCATGAGATCGCGCAATTCCTTCACGACGACCCGGCTTTGGACTTCGACTACATCGTGCACGTGAGTTCGGTCGACTGGCCCGACGACGAAGAACGGTTTGAAGTGGTGTACGAGTTCTATTCGATCCGGAAACGTCACCGCATCCGGCTCAAGACCAGGGTGCCGGAGTCGGACTGCATCGTGGATTCCCTAACAGATCTCTGGAAGGGCGCGGACTTCATGGAGCGCGAAGTCTACGACATGATGGGAATCCGTTTCCGAAATCATCCGGATCTTCGCCGAATCCTCCTCCCGGACGATTATACCGAAGGCTATCCGTTGCGAAAAGATTTTCCGCTCCGTGGCAAGGGCTGGCGCGACACCTTCGAGTTCCTGGACGAAACGGCCCGGTAGGACAAACAATGGCCTTTGAAGATCAACGAACAACTGTCTACAAGCTCGATCCGGCCCATCCGGGGACCGAGACTCTCCCGACCCTGCGCTCGGAGGAGCTCCTGCTCAACATGGGCCCTCAACACCCTGCCACCCATGGGGTGCTGAAGGTGATCCTTGAATTGGAAGGAGAACGCCTTGTCAAATCTACTCCCGTGCTGGGATATCTCCATCGCGGTGTGGAGAAGCTTGCGGAAGATGGCACGTATCATCAATTTATTCCCCATACCGACCGGCTCGATTATGTCTGCGCGATGTACAACAATTTCGCGTATTGCCGCGCGGTTGAAAAACTAATGAATATTACCCTGCCGGACCGTGCGGAGTATCTGCGCACGATCGTGGCGGAGGTTCAACGGATCATCGGCCATCAGTTCTGGCTCGGTACCCAGGCGCTCGATATCGGAGCCATGGGCGTCTTTTTCTATTGTTTCCGGGATCGTGAAATTCTGATGGACTGGTTCGACGAGCTCTGCGGGGCGCGCCTCACCACCAGCTGGTATCGCATCGGCGGCGTCGAGCGGGACTTCACGCCCTCACTGCTCGATAAACTGAAGCAGTTTCTGGACTACTTCCCACCAAAAATCGATGAGTATGTGGTCTTCCTGGAGAAGAACCGGATTTGGGTTGGACGGACCAAGGGAGTAGCTATCATCTCGGCGGAAGACGCCGTGAGCTTCGGTCTCAGTGGGCCGACACTCCGCGGCTCGGGCGTTGACTACGACCTTCGTAAAGCCGAACCCTATTCAGCCTATCCGAAATGCGAATTCAGTGTGCCGCTCGGCAAAAACGGCGACACCTACGATCGGTATTGGATCCGTGTCCAAGAACTCTATGAAAGCGTAAAAATTATCCGGCAATGTCTGGAGCAGATGCAGGACGGCCCGATCATGGCCGATGTGCCCAGCGTCACGCTGCCGCCGAAGCAACGAGTTTTTACGAATCTGGAGTCCATGATCCAGCAATTCAAGCTCTTCTCTCAGGGCTTCGACGCTCCTCCGGGAGAGATCTATTGCGGAACCGAAGCGCACAAGGGGGAACTGGGATTCTACATCGTCAGCACAGGCGGCGGGAAACCCTACCGTTTGAAAATTCGCGCCCCCTCCTTTATCCATATGGGCGCATTCGACCATATGTCCAGAGGCTACATGATCGCCGACGCAGTCACGATCTTCGGGACCTACGACATTGTGATGGGGGAATGTGATAGATGAACAAGGGAATGGTCAATGGAAAATGGTCGATGAGCGATCCCATTCACAACCATCAACCATGCACCATTAACCATGTTTCGAGGAAGCTATGGGACTGAAGCCGGCAACCAATCCTGATGTAGAAGCAGCCACGATCGAACTGTCGATCGACGGGAAATCCGTCACGGCAAAGAGCGGAGTTTCGCTCTACGACGTGATATCGAGCACGGGCAAGATCATCCCGGCCATGTGCTACCACTATACCTTCGATCCATTTGGTTCCTGCGGCA
This sequence comes from Nitrospiraceae bacterium, assembly GCA_031418735.1. GTDB lineage: Bacteria > Nitrospirota > Nitrospiria > Nitrospirales > Nitrospiraceae > Palsa-1315. The sequence continues at coordinate 7,335 of JANOJM010000156.1, forward strand.
TGTGTTTGGTCATGCAGGAAGGCAAGAAAGCGCCTGTCCGTTCCTGCACCGCCAAAGCGGCGGCCGGCATGATCATCAAAACCGACGGAGACGAACTCTTCCAAGCGCGGAAGAAGGCAGTGGAAAAACATCTCTCGGTCCATCCACTCGACTGTCCGGTCTGCGACGCCGACGGCCATTGCGAACTGCAAGACATGGCTTTCCAGCACGGGGTCACGAACCTGGCCAACGCGAAACAGAAATTTATTCCGGAAGATACGCGTAGCCCGGTACTCGACTTCAATATGAACCGCTGCATCGCCTGCGCGGAATGCATCAACGTCTGTAAAGACGTGTTGATGATTGA
>JANOJM010000157.1:0-4924 GCA_031418735.1 Nitrospiraceae bacterium
TCCCCGTTCATGCGGATCATCGGTGGCTCGCCGGCGCTGATGTGACAATCCGATGCGCCCTCCTTTGCCGTGAAGGTCAGGAGCTTCGAAATATCCATGAAGAGGACTCCTCGAAAAGAAGGAATAGTGAGATGATGGCCTATCGGACATCCATGCGACTTGAGTGAATCATGCCACAGGGTGATGGGAAAGCAAGGAAATAGCCGCAAGCGGCTGCAAACATTATTCTGCGGCGTAGTAAGAAGAGAGAGAGAGATTCTATCAGATCAGTCCCGTCAACTGTCCTGCGCGTTGAAACACGCTGAGGGCGAAATCGATGTGACTGGATGTGTGCTCGGAGGTCACCGTGACGCGGATGCGGCTGGTAGCGTCCGGAACGGTAGGAGGCCGAATCGCCGGGGCATACACGCCTTCTGCGAACAGGTGTTCGGCAAACGAGAGTGCGGTTTCGGCATTGCCGACGAGGATCGGCATGATCGGGCTGACGCTGGGGGACAGGCTGAATCCCAATTGGGTCAATCCTGAAAACAAGCGTTCACGATTGGCCCACAGACGCGCACGTCGCTCCGGCTCTCGTTGTATGACTTGTAACGCTGTCATGGCGGCGGCAGCCGAACTCGGTGGGGGTGCCGTGGTAAAGATAAAGGAGCGGCTGGTGTTTATGAGATAACGGATCAATGTCGACGATCCTGCGAGGTAGGCGCCGCTACTGCCGAAGGCTTTGCCTAAGGTTCCCATCTGAAACGGGATCTGTGCGTCGAGGCCAAAATGTTCGGCCGTTCCTCGCCCATGCGGTCCCATCACGCCCGTGCCGTGGGCGTCATCGATATAGAGGTCGGCCTCATAGGCCTGGGCTAACCGGCTGAGTTCGGGCAATGGTGCGAGGTCTCCGTCCATACTGAATAGACCGTCGGTCACAATGAGGGTGCGTCGCGCTCGGCGTCTCTTGGCCAGAAGAGTCTCTAGGTGAGCGGTATCGTTGTGGCGATACACTCGAAAGTCGGCTGCGCTGAGGCGGCAGCCGTCGATCAGGCTGGCATGGCACAAGCGATCGGCCAGGATCAATCCGCCTTGTTCGATCAGTGCAGGGATGGTCCCAATGTTGGCAAGGTAGCCGGAGCTAAATGTCAGCGCGGCTTCGGTTCCTTTGAACTGTGCTAGAGCAGACTCTAGGTCTTGATGCGGCGGCAGCGAGCCTGAGATCAAACGAGCGGCCCCGGCCCCTGCGCCAAACCGCTGTGTCGCCTCGACGGAAGCCTGAATCACCTCTGGGTGCATGGCCAGTCCCAAATAATCATTTGAAGCGAGTAAGAGGATTTGGCGCCCTGCCATCTCAACCATCGGACCGACGCCGGAATGGAGCGGAGTGAGGCGTCTGGCCAGATGCCGCGCAGCCAATTCATTGAGTCGCTTTTCAAACATGTGAGGGCCCGTCTTGAAAGATGGGGTGGAAGTGGTTTCTGAGCGTCAAACGAAGAGCTGGCTCATTGACAAAATCGTGATATCCTTAGTATAAGGCGCGCACACAATTTGAGGAAACAGGTCTCGCCCTCTCTGACGAATCCATCCATGAGCTACCGTATCAAGGTTCCGGCCAAAACTCTTCCGGTCGATGAAGCCCACATGTTGAGCTCACTTGACCATGCGCTGCATAGGGCAGGAGATTATCGCCGCCCTGTGTTGGTCGGGCTGGGAGTGTTGGTGCTTGCGGCTGCCGTGGTCGGAGGAGTGTTTTATGTTGATCGCCAGGCTGCACAGCAAGCCCAAGACCTTGAGCGTGAGGCGACGCGCTTCTTGACGGCCCCTTCCGCCAACGATCCTCAAAAGGCTGATCACGCGCTCAAGGAAGCAATCGCGAAGTACCGGCAAATTGTCGATCAGTATCCACGAACCTCCATCGCTCCACTCGCCTTGTATCATTTGGGCAATGCATTGGTCCAGACCAATGAACTGAGTGCGGCTATTGAGGCCTATCAGCGATTCATTATGTTATACGGTTCGAATCCTTCAATGGCTGGGTTGGTGCAACAACGTTTGGCCTATGTGTATTTGTACAAGGGAGACAGGGACCAAGCAGTGAAGGCCCTCACCGGCATCTTGGAGACTCCCGGCACGTTGAACCGGGATCAGGCGTTATTTGAGTTGGCACGGCTGGAAGAGTCCCTATCGCGGCCTGAGGGAGCATCGGTGCGCTATCAAGAACTGATAAAGACCTATCCGAACTCTCCTTTCACCAGTGAGGCGACGATTCGGACCAAGATATTAGATACCAAGAAATCATTGGAGTCACAGCCTGCCTCGACATCAATGGCTCCAGCTGTTGCTCCATCACAGAAGCGTCCCTCCTCTCCTCCTCCCTCAGCAAGCAAGAAAACCCCGTAGACGCTCAGGTCTCATTCGGTGTTCCAGCTTCCGCTTGATCTATTTATCTGGTCGGTGGAGGGGGAAATCGAGCTTAGCGGCTGATCACGAGAAAGTCGCCCGGCCGAATTGTCAGGTCGGAGAGGCTATTCTTCGTCTTGAGCGTCTTCAGCGGGATGCGAAACCGTTTCGATACTTTTCCCAGTGTGTCTCCCACTCGGACCTTGTACCAACGAGAAGGCCCGGCAGTAACAAACTGAGCCTTTGCAGGAAGCTGTGGGAATTTGTAGGTCGGAATGCGGTCAAATAACTGTTCCACTTTCGCTTTCATTCCCACCGGAACCTTTAAGTGGTAGGTCTCATCGCCGGGTGGTGTTGCGTCGCGCCGCAGCTCAGGATTTAAGAGCCGGAGTTCTTCATAGGGAATGCCGGTGACATTAGCGATCGCGTGAAAATGGACGGGTCGTGTGATGATCGCTTCATCAAATTGATGCGGTTCAGCAGATTCCTGAGTGAAGCCGTATCGATCGGGGTTCCTTGCGATAATGGTGGCGGCCATGAATCGTGGTACGTACTCTTTCGTCTCCCGCCGAATCAATCGGGTCTTTGAAATCTCGGAAAAGCTTTCGGCCCGGGCCTTGTGGAGGGCTCGCATCACCTTGCCTTCTCCGGCATTGTAGGCTGCCATTGCAAGCGGCCAGGCGCCAAAGAGGTCGTAGAGGTCGCGGAGGTAGCGTGCCGCAGCAACCGTTGATTTGATGGGGTCCCGACGTTCATCAACGTAATTGTCGACGCGAAGCCCGTAGACCTTGGCCGTACCCTTCATGAACTGCCAGGGGCCCGTGGCTTTGGCTCGTGAGTAGGCATAGGGGTTGAATCCGCTTTCTACCAGAGAGAGGTAGACCAGATCGCTGGGGAGGTGAAATTCTGTGAAGATCGTGTCAACAAGGGGTCGATAGCGGCTGAGTCGGAAGAGCCACTCGCCGAAGCGACCATGGATGGCTGTATTGAAGTAGCGAATATGGGCCTGGACCGAGGAGTCCAGGACAATTGGAATATCGTAGCTCGTATACTCCGTCTGATCTGCGGCACTTCGGGAAGGGTCTTGCATCTGAGTGAGTTCAGCCGGGGGATTTAAAGCATCTGAAAAACGAACGGTCGCCGGTGAACTTCCCGCCGGGTTTAGCTGTATGAGATCTTCAGTCCTCGGAACTGTGCTAGTCGTTGTTTTTGACGAGTTGGCGGTTTCCGGTGGCGGGCCTTCGGTGTCGAGTGGGACCAGATTTGCGTCCGGGTCGTCTTCCGCCACTGCGTTCTCGTCCACAATTATAGTGGGGGCTGTTGTGGTGGATTTTGAGGGGGTTGCAGCCTGCGCTGCTATAGCAGGAATGGAGAAGCTGAACCCCATGGCGAGAAAGAGAGCCATTAAGAGGACAGCCGATCCTGCCTTGAGTAATCTCAACGAGGCACAGCGGCATTCAGTATTGTGGAGGAGCGTTGTCATATTCTGTGAGGCTAGACTATCGTCGGACTGCGCTCGTGTCAAGGAATTGCAAATGGGATGACACCCTGCATTGGTAGTACAGAGGCAGACGTCCCATCGTTTGCACACAATAATTAAGTGGAAGCGCTGCCGGTATCGAAGGACCGCAACAGTATGAAAACACGCATATCTACAAGGTTCTTCGTCTTGACAGCTTTTGTGAGGCAATGGTATCGTCCTCGGTCCGCGTAAGATTTTTCACGTGTTATCCGGTAGGAGGATCAGTCGATGTTGAAGCAGTACTTGCTGGCTCCCGGCCCGACGCCTGTGCCCCCCGAGGTGCTGTTGGCCATGGCGCGGCCCATGTTCCATCATCGTGCCCCCGAGTTCGATAAGGTGTTTGCGGAGGTCCGCAATGGACTCAAGTGGCTGTTCCAAACGAAAAATAATGTGCTCATGCTGGCGGCTTCTGGAACCGGAGGCATGGAGGGGTCGGTGTCTAACTTCCTTTCTCCCGGAGACAAAGCTCTCACCATCAACGGGGGGAAGTTCGGGGAGCGATGGACCAAGCTCTGCAAGACGTTCGGAGCTGAGGTGACCGAAATCAAGGTGGAATGGGGGCGAGCCGTCAATCCTCAAGTGGTGGCCGATGCCCTAAAAAAAGATCCGGGAATTAAAGCGGTGTATGTGCAAGCGAGTGAAACTTCCACTGGTGTGGCTCATGACATCAAGGCGCTTGCGGAGATTGTGAAGCCCTACGGTGAGACCATTCTTGTGGTGGACGCCATTACCGCCCTCGGCGTGTTCGATATCAAGACCGATGAGTGGGGGATCGATGTTGTGGTTACAGGGTCGCAAAAAGCATTGATGCTTCCGCCTGGCCTGGCATTTGTCAGCGTGAGCGACAAAGCCTGGCGGTTGGCAGAGAAGGCGAAGAACACGGCGTTCTATTTCAATTTCAAGAAAGAGCAAGAGAATCAGCTGAAGGATCAGACAGCCTATACGCCGGCCGTGTCTCTCATTATCGGCTTGCAGGAAGTGCTGAAGATGATGAAGGCGGAAGGGCTTGAGGGGCTGTTC
>JANOJM010000158.1:0-6688 GCA_031418735.1 Nitrospiraceae bacterium
ACGGTTTGTCGTGACGAGAGCGGAGCAAAACCTTATCTATGAACTGGGTGGGGTGTCGGCCTTGAAACGGCTCCAGGATGTTTTCGAATCCATGGAGGGAGTCCAACGCAGCGATGCGCATCGCGCGTTGCATCTAGGCATCGTGATCGATGAGCACGGGAGTCATTTCGAGCGGGGAGACTTTCTCGTTCGGAACCTCATCGGAGCCGATCAACAGGCCGGAGCTGTTGCAATTGGAGATGTCGTCCAGGAAGGTCAGACCGTGCAGTTCCACCTTCGCGATGCGAAGTCTGCAAGCGACGACTTGCACGTGCTTCTGGCTGCGGATCGAGTGAAGCATCAGAGTCCCCCACTCGGGGCCCTCCTGTTCAGCTGTTGCGGGCGCGGAGAGGGACTCTTTGGCCAACCCCATCATGACATCGGGGTCGTGCAAGAGCGGCTTGGTCCCATCCCAACGGCGGGATTCTTTGCCCAAGGCGAGATCGGTTCGGTCGGAGGACGAAACTTCCTGCACGGCTATACAGCGAGTGTCGTCATTTTCTCCGAGCCTGATTCCTGATAGCAACAGCAGTGAGGGCAAGACGTTCACAGATCTCCCGATTAGGATCGTCGCCTAGACTTCGGTAGAAGATCCAGTACGCCGCATAAATCGTGGTTGAGTGACTATCGCTTAGGAAAGGAGTGGTCATGCCGTATCAGGAAGCAGGTGCCAAAGGGAATGAAGTCACGACGTCATCCGGATTACAGTATGTCGATCTCACGGTCGGAACCGGCGCAATGGCAGAGGCGGGACAGACTGTCTCCGTGCATTACACCGGCTGGCTGGAAAACGGGAAGAAATTTGATAGTTCCGTGGACCGGGGCCAACCGTTTTCTTTTCCTCTGGGCGCTGGACGAGTCATCAAGGGGTGGGACGAGGGCGTCAAGGGTATGAAAGTCGGTGGGAAGCGAAAGCTGACCATTCCCTCCAAGCTCGGTTATGGCGCACAGGGAGCAGGTGGCGTGATTCCACCGAATGCCACCTTGATCTTCGATGTTGAGTTGCTGGGGTTGCGCTGAACGTCGAAAAGTCATCAAGTATAAAGTCCATATTCTGAGGGACATTCAGACTTTCGACTTTCCAATTTTGGACCCTTCCTGATGCAACAGACTCCCCTCGTCCAGCAACATCGTGCAAGCGGCGCCAAACTTGTCGATTTCGCCGGGTGGGAGATGCCTATCCAATACAGCGGGGTCGTGGACGAGTACCATACGGTCCGTTCCCATGTCGGGCTCTTCGATGTGAGCCATATGGGGAGGATGCGAATTGCCGGAACTGGTGCGATCTCTTTTCTCCAGCGGGTCACCACCAATGATGTGAGCAAACTCGCCGTTTCTCAAGCCCAGTATTCCATGGTCTGCAACGAGAACGGCGGCATCAAAGACGATGTGTTCGTCTATCGGCTCGCCACGGACGAATTCCTCTTGTGCGTGAATGCCTCGAACCGCGAAAAGATCCTGTCGTGGTTACAATCCCAGCTGGCCCAGGACAAGACGGTTCGCTTTGAAGACCGGTCAGTCGAATTGGCCCAGGTGGCCCTTCAAGGCCCCAAATCTCGCGAGCTGCTCATAAGTCTTGGCGGGACGGCGCTTGACGGACTCAAGCTCCATCACACCTGTGACGCCAGCATCGGCGGCCTGTCCTGCTTGCTGGCGCGGACTGGCTACACCGGGGAATTAGGCTATGAAATTTACATCGACGCAGATAAAGTTGCCCGTCTCTGGGATCTGCTGGTTGACAAGGGGGCGGCCTGGGGACTCAAGCCGGCAGGACTTGGCGCGAGGGATCTCCTCCGACTAGAAATGGGCTATCTGCTCTATGGCAACGATATGGGCGAAGATACAACGCCACTCGAAGCCAATGCGGACTGGACTGTCAACTTCGAGAAAGGTGAATTCATCGGCAGCCGGGCATTGTTGGCACAGAAACAAGCCGGAGTGGCTCGCCGTTTCGTTGCCTTCGAACTCGTCGAGAAAGCTGTGCCTCGCCATGGATTCAGAATCCTCGACCCCGCGACCTCCCTCCCCATCGGCGACGTCACCAGCGGTAATCTCTCGCCGCTTCTCCAGAAGGGTATCGGACTGGGCTATGTGCCAGTTCGATTTGCGGAGCCCGGCAGCTCTATCCTGATCGAAATCCGTAACAAGACGGTTCCGGCACACACCATCAAGCCACCGTTCTATAAGAAGCGCAAGGCCTAGCCTTGCAAAGGCACGAGGCTATGGGCCAGAGGCTAGAGGAGCTAAGTGAGATGATATCGATCTCTGACCTGTATTCAGCTCCTCACCCCTTGCCTCTCGCCTCAAGCCTCTAGCCCATGCATATCAAACACATTTACACAGGCATCGTCGTGAATTTGCATGTCGACACCGTCACGTTGCCCAACGGCCTCACGGTCGATCTAGAAGTTGTGCGCCATCCCGGAGCGGCAGCGGTGGTGCCGCTGAAAGACGATGGCACGGTCATCTTGATCAGGCAGTTTCGCCACGCGGCAGGAGGGTTCATCTACGAAATCCCTGCGGGAAAACTTCATCCTGGTGAGGACCCCAGCGCCTGCGCGGCTCGAGAACTTGAAGAAGAAGTCGGATACCGAGCCGGCCGGCTTGAGCTACTCTCCAGCATCTTCACCGCGCCGGGGTTCACCGACGAAGTGATCCACATCTATAAGGCAACCGGGTTGACGCCGGGGCGGCAACAGCTCGATCGTGATGAGGTCCTCGACGTGATCGAGATGCCCCTGTTGGAAGCAATCAGGATGATTGAGACTGGGGTGATCAGGGATGCCAAGTCGATTGTGGGATTACAAGCGGTCTACCTTCGGAACAGCGCCAGGTAAGAATGCACAAGGGGTCTCCCGCTTTAGGCAGGAGACCCCTTGGCTAGCTAGCTCGCAGAAGAAAAACGGATTACTTGCCGTCCTTTTTCTTCTCGTCCTTCTTCTCTTCGCCGAACGTATCGGTGTAGCCACCCTTCTTCTCGTCCTTCTTGTCTTTCTTCTCTTCGCCGTACACGAGGACGTGGCCGCCCTTCTTCTCGTCCTTCTTTTCCTTCTCTTCGCCAGCGAATGCTGGGGCGCTGAACGTCACTGCCACTGCCACTGCCATAATTGCCATCAACATGCTCTTCATAATGTAGTACTCCCTGTTGTAGTGGTTGAACATTGTGCCATCCATTGGCACTTGTGGGGAGCATGGAGCAAGCTTAATGCCGTACCTCGATATCCATGCCTTTTTAAAAATATCAATCTGTTATATACGCTCTCCGGCTATACCTCACTAGTCTGACCGTAGCTTTTCTGTGGCGAAATTGCAGACGGTAGGCTAAACCGCCTCAATGTTGGAATGGCATATCCCAGTCGAAAGCTAGGCGACCCAGGTCAAGCATTTCCGTTTCGTGTGAGGGGAGACAACGATTACCATGAATAAACAGCGACCCACCCGGCAAAATCAATGAGAAAAACTGTTGTGCGGCCAGCGCAAGGGACTCTATCTCGCCAACGGCTCCCTGATCGCATCAGACCAAGGGGCCGGATCCTCTTCGTGGGGATTAATCCAGGCCTTCGCTCAGTTGCCATCGGACATCACTTCGCCGGGTACTCGAACCGTTTCTGGAGACTCTTGTTCGAGTCGAAGCTCACACCCGAGCCATGCACGCATCAAGATGATTGGCGTCTTCCGGATTGGGGGCTCGGCCTGACAAATATCATTCAGCGGCCCAGCGCGGGGGTCGATGTGCTCAAGCCACGAGAATATGTCGCTGGCAAAAAGAGGCTGATTGCCATCGTGAGGCATTATCGCCCTGCTACAGTCGCATTACTTGGTGTCACGATCTATCGCGCGCTATTCTCGGAATATCGAACCGGGCGAGTCAGCCTCGGATTACAAGACGTGACGTTGGCTAGCTGCCCCGTTTTTGTCTTGCCTAACCCCAGCGGTCGGAATGCCCATTATTCATATCAAGCCATGCTCAAGGCGTTCTGTGCGCTACGCAATGCGACAAACAGGCCTGTTCTTAGGTGAGAGCCAGCTTCTCCCTTCCTCTGTCCTCCTGGCGTCGGGTATTAAATCGTGCTATCTTCAGCCCGCTTGGAAACGTCATTGGTCAATGGTCATACGTCAACCATGACGACAAAGGAGCATGCGGTCTCGACATTTTTATTCTATGGTCGGCCATTGACGGTTGGCGAGTGACGAGAACTAAGAGAGACCAGACCAATTCGGTAGCCAGCAGCGAGGAGCACGCACATCTATGTTACTGAGTGGTAAAAAGGGACTAATAATCGGCGTGGCGAACAAACACAGTATCGCCTGGGCCATTGCTCAGTCGGCAGCTGGCCAAGGGGCGCAGCTCATCTTCAACTATCAGAACGAGCGGCTAAGGGAAAACGTCGAGGAACTCGTTGCCACCATGCCTGGCGCCAAGGCGTTCCCGTGCGACGTCGGCGACGACGCCCAAATTGCCGCCTTGATACAGCACGTGCAGAAAGAGGTCGGCACCCTCGACTTTCTGGTTCATTCGGTGGCCTTTGCCCCGCGTGAAGAACTCACGGGCCAGTTCGTCAACACCTCGCGTCAGGGCTTTGCAATGGCGTTGGACGTCAGCGCCTATTCCCTTGTGGCTGTGACAAAAATGGCGGTGCCGTTGATGATCAATGGTGGATCCATCGTCACCCTCACCTATCTCGGAGCGGAACGAGTCGTGCCGCACTACAATGTCATGGGGGTTGCCAAGGCTGCCCTCGAAGCCACCGTCCGTTATCTCGCCCACGACCTCGGCCCCAAGAATATCCGTGTGAATGCTATCTCAGCCGGCCCGATTAAGACGCTCGCCGCCCGCGGCGTTTCCGGCATCAGCAAGATGGTGGATCATCACCGCGAGTTTGCCCCTCTCCGCCGCGCAACAGAACAGGGCGAAGTGGGTGACACGGCCTTATTTTTGGTCAGTCCTCTAGGACGTGGAATTACCGGAGAAGTGATTTACGTCGACGGTGGGTATCATATTCTCGGATCGTTGGCGTCTGTAGAATGAGGTGACGCGGCTCTCGTCATTCGTGCGTGAGTCGCGCCTGCCTCGCAGATCCTGCCAGATACTCATCCTACCGTACCGGTCACAGGGATGACCTGCTGAAACGCAAGAGAGAAGAGGGCGTATCTCCAAGGTCGACTACGCCTCCTTCCCTCTTGTTTCCCAGATGTGCGATCTGCCGGTCGTATGACGTTATCTGACGGCTGACCTGACCACTGACTTCAAGATTTTTCCCGCAGAAAATTTCGGGACTTTGACTGCCGGAATTCTCAGCGCTTCACCGGTTCTGGGATTCCGCCCGAGCCGAGCCTTCCGTTTGGCTACGGTAAAGGTTCCAAAGTTCACCAGCGAGACGCGTTGCCCCTTCTTTAGGGAGGTCGTCACCGCTCCGGTGAAGGCTTGTAGCGCACTGCCTGCCGCAACCTTCGTGATGCCGGCGGATGCCGCCATCTTTGCAATCAGTTCCTCTTTCGTCATTGAGCACCTCCTGTTTGGGTTGACCTACCGGACTCTTTGCCGCCACTGATGGCTGTCACCGCATCCACATGAATTCAGTTTCCTGAGAACATCCAAGGTGTCAGGCTTCCCGCAACTGCGCGACCCGACTCCGCTTCACAGGAATATGCAGATCATGGATCTTCTTTCTGAGGGTATTTCGATTCAGGCCCAGCAGTTCTGCTGCTTGGATCTGGTTGCCTTTGGTTTCCTGAAGCGCTCTGGTAATCAAGGGCCGTTCAATGGCATTGATCAACATAGGATGCAGGTTCCGTCCCGACCCATCGCGCATCCCTTTCACAAAATCCCCCATCTTCCATTCGAGATAGTCCTCCAAGGAGAGGGCGTCCTTTTTACTCACTCCCGCAGCACTCTGTCGGGCCATCACTTGCATGAACTTCGAGGCTCGTTTCAGCACAGACCGAGAGCCGGTGATGACCAGCGTGTGCGTGTGATCAATGTTGGCGGGGAGGGGAGTGGATCCGCCGGATGAGCCCGGCTTCAATTCGACGATGACCGCATCAAATATGCGACGTGTCATGTCCTTTGGCAGCGAGGAGGCGGATTTCGCCGCAGTGACGGAAGCATCTTTGAATGCGTGTTTGAGCTGATTCTGGATATCCGGGTCACCGCTGAGCACCAAAACATTGAAGGCGGAGGGCGTACGCGACATGAAAGCTCCAGAAGGGAAATGGAAAAGAGGTGCGAATTATTGCCCAGGGCCAATTTGATGTCAATCAAGAAAATATAGAAAGGTTAGTTCTTGTCCTCAATTTTCTCGGCAGATTCGTTGCTGGTTCGTGCTGGCCCGCTTTGTTTATTTGGTCTGATCGGTCTGTCTGTCTGGTTGATCTGGTTTGTTTTGTTGATCTGGTTGATTTGGTTCATCCGGTTAGTTTCGTTCAACCAAACAAACAAGACAAACCAAATAAACCAAATAACGGTTTTCTTCCGCCGGCGAGGGGTAGCTTGACAGCAGAGTCGCTCAGCAGGTATAAAGCACCGTATGGATTTTAATTCCTACCGGAATACTCATGTATGAAAGTATCCCTCAGAGCCACCTATGGAATCATGGCAGCCGTCGATTTAGCCATGCATCTTGGGACAGCGCCTGTCCAAGCGAAATCG
>JANOJM010000159.1:0-9772 GCA_031418735.1 Nitrospiraceae bacterium
CGACGGCAACAATGTGGCGAATTCACTGATCGAGGCGGTGGCGAAGATGGGGATGACCATCACTCTTGGGTGTCCGGTGGGGTATCAGCCGGAGCAGCATGTTGTGGATAGGGCGAGGGTCGAGGCTGCAGCAACCGGTGCGGTGATCGAGATTGGGCACGATCCCGCTATTGCAGCAAAAGAAGCGGATGTGATTTACACCGACGTCTGGATCAGTATGGGGCGTGAGCGGGAGCATGCGCGACGATTAAAAGTCTTGGCTCCGTATCAAGTAAACAGCCGCCTGCTGCATCGGGCCAAGCCAGATGCGATCGTTATGCATTGTTTGCCCGCCCACCGGGGTGAAGAAATCAGCGCCGAGGTACTGGATGGTCCGCAGTCAGTCATCATCGATCAGGCAGAGAATCGGTTGCACATGCAGAAGGCCATTTTAACGAACCTATTAGGCAAGAGGAGTCAAAGGAGACGATGAGTCGTGTCATCAAGAAAGTAGTGCTGGCCTACTCAGGCGGACTTGATACTTCCGTGATTTTGAAGTGGCTACAAGAAACCTATGGCTGCGAGGTTATCGCGTTCTGTGCCGATCTGGGGCAAGGCGAAGATCTGCAAGCGATCAAGGCAAAGGCGCAAAAGCTTGGCGTGAAAAAGGTCTACGTCGAGGATCTGCGCGAGACCTTTGTGAAGGACTATGTCTTTCCGATGTTACGCGGCAACGCCATATACGAAGGCTCTTATCTGCTCGGAACCTCGATCGCGCGGCCCCTCATCGCGCGGCGTCAGGCCGAGATTGCGCTCAAAGAAGGCGCCGAAGCCGTGTCGCATGGTTCCACCGGAAAGGGTAACGACCAGGTACGGTTCGAGCTGACCTACACTGCGCTGGCGCCCAGTCTCAAGATCATCGCGCCCTGGCGTGAATGGACGATGAAGTCACGGCGTGAATTGATCGAGTATGCCGATCGGCATGGCATCCCCATCACGGCGACGAAGGCCAAACCCTACAGCATGGACCTGAATTTGTTCCATGTGAGTTATGAAGGCGGCATCTTGGAAGATCCCTGGGAATCGCCGCCGGATGAAATTTTCCAAATGACGGTGTCGCCGGAGCAGGCGCCGAACAAGCCGCTCGAAGTTGAAATCGGTTACGAGGCCGGTAATCCGGTATCCGTCGACGGCAAGAAAATGAGTCCGGCAACGCTGTTGGCGCATCTCAATAAGCTGGGGGGCGCGCATGGGATCGGGCGTATCGATCTGGTGGAGAATCGCTACGTTGGAATGAAATCGCGCGGGGTTTATGAAACGCCGGGCGGAACGATCCTCCATGTGGCGCATCGCGGATTGGAGTCGTTGACGATGGATCGCGAGGTGCTGCATTTCAGGGACAGTTTGATCCCGCGCTTCGCCGAGCTAATTTACAACGGCTATTGGTTCAGTCCGGAACGGGAAATGATCCAGGCCTCGATCGATATGGCGCAGCAGGATGTGACAGGTACAGCGAGGGTGAAACTCTATAAGGGGAGTTGCACGTTGGCCGGACGCAAGTCGAAGCATTCGCTCTATCGTCTCGATATTGCTACGTTTGAAGAGGACGAAGTTTATAATCAGAAAGATGCCGAGGGTTTTATACGGTTGAACGCGTTGCGGCTGAAAATCAGAGCTCAGAGAAAGAAGGGCTCCTCCTGATGGGACGAGCAATAGGAAGCAGCCCTGCCGTGTTGGAAGGCGGAAAAGCCTGGGGTGGGCGGTTCAAACACAAGACGAACCGGCTGGTGGAATCCTTCACTGTTTCGGTGGCGGTCGATCGTCGGCTTTACGCCCATGATATCCAGGGCAGTATCGCCCATTGCAAGACGTTGGGAAAGGCCCGCGTGTTGACCGCCTCTGAAACCAGGACAATCGTGCAGGGTCTGGAGTCGGTGAAGATGGAATTTGATCGGGGCCGTTTTCGTTTCACCCCTCAAGATGAAGACATTCATATGGCGATCGAGCGCCGGCTGACAGAATTGATCGGCCCCCTCGGCGGCAAGTTACACACGGGCCGAAGCCGGAACGACCAGGTTGCGTTGGATATTCGGCTTTACTTGCGTGATGAACTCAGCCGGCTCGTGGCCAACCTGGAAGATTTTCAGCGGGTGCTGGTGGCGAAGGGAAAGGCGAATCTAACGGTCGCCATGCCGGGCTATACGCATTTACAGCGTGCCCAGCCTGTGCTGTTCGCTCATCATCTCCTAGCCTATGTGGAAATGATCGAGCGGGACAAGGGGCGACTTCGCGATGGATCGGTGCGCATGAATGTCATGCCATTGGGGTCTGGTGCGCTCGCGGGGACCAACTACCCGATCGATCGTCGGTTCACCGCAGAGCTATTGGGCTTCCCCTCCGTGACGCAAAACAGCCTTGATGCCGTGTCCGATCGGGATTTTGTGATCGAGATAGCTTCGGCGTTGTCGATCACGATGATGCACCTGTCCCGGCTCAGTGAGGAATTGATCCTCTGGTCGTCCCAGGAGTTCCAATTTGTTGGGCTTCCCGATACCTTTTGTACCGGCAGTAGTATGATGCCGCAGAAGAAGAATCCCGATGTGCCCGAACTGGTGCGGGGAAAGACGGGACGGGTCTATGGTCATTTGGTCAATCTGTTGACGACCCTTAAGGCTCTGCCCTTGAGTTATAATCGAGACCTCCAAGAGGACAAGCCGGCGCTCTTCGACGCCCTCGATACCGTTGCCGCCTCAGTAAAAGTCTTGACCGAACTGATGCGCCGACTCACCGTGAACCGGGACGTCCTCAAGCGGGCGGTTCAGGGTGGTGGAATGTTAGCGACGGAAGTTGCAGATTATCTTGTGGCCAGAGGCGTACCGTTTCGTGAAGCGCATGCGATCACGGGCCGACTGGTGCGGGCCTCACTGGATCAAGGCCGTGAGTTCACAGCCTTTTCGCTCAATGAGCTGCGGGCATTCTCTGAGCGAATTGAAAAGGGTCTGCTCGCTCGGTTGACAGTCACTGCCGCAATCGACCGGAAGTCTCAGGTCGGTGGAACCGCCAGAACGAGTGTGGAGCGGCGGATCAAGGAACTTGAGCGGATGTTCTCGTGAAGGTGTGGATGCCGGGCACGATGTCTATTGTGACGGGTATGATGATGGGATTGTTGGCGGCCTGCGGAGCCGTGGGGCCGCTGATTCCTCCTGAAAGTGTCGGTGTAAATTCGACCATTGAGCGGCAAAAAGCGTTGGAGGCGATGGAGGAGAAACGGCGTGGCGCAGCGGCGGCAGCCGAATCTTCCGAGTCACAGCCGGACCCACTGTTACAGGGACAGGATATCAATCTGCCTCCGTTACAACCGGTGGGAACCAGGTAAAATTTTAGCCCCCTTTGCTGGACCTGCATAGCCGGATAACGCTATACTGCACTGCTGGCAGTTGCTGTGCGAGGATGAGCCGGGGTTCCGCAGCATTGAGGCAGCAGCAGAACTTCAGTCCGTTCAGGAAAAAGTTGGCGTAAGACAACAGGAATAGTTGAAAACATTTCAATGAACGTATTGATAGCCCCGGCTGGATAGCTGGGTAGAGGTCAGGAGGAGCACTTCATGGATCTTATTCAACCAGTACGGCAGAGTCAGCTTGTCGGGCAGGCGGCAACGATCAAGCATGCACCGGGCAAGCGGCTGTTGCTGGTCGATCCCTACCCGCGCAATAACCCCTATCGGTTGACAGCTTCGGAGCGGCGCGCGGTATGGTTTCCCAAGCTGAGCTTGCCGGTGATCGCTGCCTATACACCGGCGAATTGGGAAGTCAGTCTGATCGATGAAGCGGTTCAAGATATCGACTTCGACTTTCCATGTGACATGGTCGGCCTCTCCATCATGACTACCTATGCCCCTCGCGCCTACGAGATTGCAACGGAATTTCGCAAGCGAGGCAAGACAATCGTCATGGGGGGCGTCCATCCCACCTATTGCCCTGACGAAGCCCTTCGATATGCCGACGCGATCGTCTGTGGAGAAGCCGAGGATCTCTGGCCGCAGTTAGTCGCGGACTATGAGGCGGGGAACATGCAGCGCATGTATAAGATGACATCGTTTCCCTCTCTGGAGAATTACAAGAGTCCCCGTGTCGAACTGCTGAGCCCGGACTCCTACATGACGAGGCAGTGCAGTTTCACGACCAGAGGATGCCATTTCGACTGCGAGTTCTGCAGTGTGTCTCCGTTTAACGGAAAAACTACGCGGCGTCGGCCGGTGAATGAAGTGGTCACGGAGCTTCGAAATGTTCAGCGATGGATTCGCAGTGAATTGGTCGAGCGTTTGCGCGACGAGCCGATGTGGAGCGCTTTCGTCACTGCGCTTCGGATTCGGGTGGGGATTGAGGACGGCAGCATTGTCGCGTTTGTCGATGACTTGCACAACAGCAACCGGACCTATTGTCGTGAGCTCTGGGCCGCGCTGAAACCGCTCAAGATTAAATGGGGCTGCCAGTCCACGATGTTCTTGGCCGACGACGAGGAGATGGTCAAGCTTGCGGCCGAGAGCGGTTGCGTGTCGGTCTTTGTCGGGATGGAATCGCTCGATGAGGACGCGTTGGACGAAACGAACAAGCCGTTTAACCGAGTCAAGAAGTTCTCCGATGAAATCAAGATGTTCCACGATTACGGGATCATGGTGAATCCCGGGATCGTGTTCGGATTCGACAGCGATGATGTGACCGTGTTCGAACGGGCCGTCGACTTCTTGACGAAGAACCAGGTGGAATTAGCGTATTTCAACGTGCTAACGCCCCTTCCAGGTACGGCGCTGTTCGACCGCTACGAGAAGGCCGGTCGTATCTTCGATAGGGACTGGTCGAAGTACGATGGCAAGCATGTGGTGTATCAGCCGAGCCGGATGACGGTCGAGCAACTGCAAGATGGTTTCCACTGGGCCAATCATGAATTCTATTCGATCCCTTCAATCTGGAAGCGGTTGTCGGGCACGAGTCAACGGCTCATTCCGCGATTGGAGATGAATCGGGAGTTCCGGAAGTTGGTCAAGCGAACCTGCCCTAAAGCGTCCCTATCGCCGCTCGCAGGGGTGTTGAAGAATCTCCAAGCGAAGCTCCCGGTGTTGGACAAGGAGCAATTGATTCCTAGCGCGTTGCATGCACTGAAGCAGGCCTTAGATCCGAACGCGCTCTCGGCACAACAGCTGATATTCCACATCAAGGCCAAACGGCATGACAAGTTCGCCGCGTTGTTCGTGGATCTTGAGGGTACCCTCGATCGCCTGAATGCCTTGGAATTGATCAAGCGAATCAAGGAAGCGGCCAATCAGGCACGCATGGACATTATCGTCAACTTCGAACACCTCAAGCTGGCGACGCCAGACGCCCTCAAAGCGTTGCTGGATTCAGACGCAATGAAGGTAGCCATTCCGAATGTAAAGGTCCGCTATCGTAAGTTCAAGGATGCGTTCGAGGCGTCATTGCAAGGCTTCCCGCTTGCAGGCATTGAGCATCTCAACGAAGATTTGCAGGATGCATAACTTTGAGTATCGACACGGCGAACTTTATTGCGAGCAGGTGCCGGTCAGCCGGATCGCTAAGGAAGTCGGCACGCCGTGTTACATCTACAGCTACGCGACCCTCGTCCGTCATTATCGGGCCTATGATGGGGCCTTTAAGAGTATCCCCCATGTGATTGCCTTCGCCATGAAGGCCAATTCCAATATCGCGATCCTCCGTCTTATGGCCAAGGAGGGGAGCGGAGTGGATATTGTGTCAGGGGGGGAACTCTTTCGGGCGCTTAAAGCGGGCATTCTTCCCTCGAAGATCGTTTTTGCGGGTGTCGGCAAGAGCGCGGAAGAGATTCGCGAGGCTCTGAAGGCCGACGTCCTCATGTTCAACGTCGAGTCCTCGGCCGAATTGCAGGCGCTGAATGAGGTGGCGGCCTCCGTTGGAACCAAGGCGAGAGTCGCCCTCCGCATCAATCCCGACATCGATCCGAAAACGCACCCCTACATTTCGACCGGTCTCAAGAAGAGTAAGTTTGGGATTGCCGCCGACCGGGCACTCGAAGAGTTCACGCTGGCTTCCTCGCTCACCAATATCGATGTCGTCGGGGTCCATAAGCATATCGGGTCACAGTTGACCGAGGTCACGCCGTTCGTCGAAGCCGTGAAGAAGGTGGTGAAGCTGGTTGGAGCCTTGAAGTTGCAGGGCATCAACATCCGCTATGTCAACATCGGCGGAGGCCTTGGCATTACCTACTCGGACGAAACGCCGCCGTTGCCGCAGGATCTTGCAGATGCCGTATCGCCGCTGCTGAAGGATTTGAATGTCACCCTGATCATGGAGCCGGGCCGTGTCATTGTCGGCAATGCCGGCATTCTCGTCACGAAGGTTCTGTATCGGAAGGACGGCGAAGCGAAGCGGTTTATTATCGTCGATGCGGCGATGAATGACCTGATCAGGCCAAGCCTCTACGGGGCCTATCATGAGATTCGTCCTTTGTCAGAGGCGGTGTTACAGCGGCCCAAGCATCACGTGGATGTGGTCGGTCCGGTCTGCGAGTCCGGAGATTTTCTGGCGAAAGACCGGTCGCTGCCGGAGGTCAATCCTGGGGACATGCTGGCGGTGATGAGTGCAGGGGCTTATGGATTTGTGATGGCCTCGAATTATAATTCACGTCCTCGGGTGCCAGAAGTCTTGATCAAGGACGGGGAGATCCACGTCATCAAGACCAGAGAGACGTACGACGACTTGATAAAGGGCGAAACAATTCCGGCATTCCTCAATTGAGGAATGGATTCCGCGGCGAAGGAGCGAGCATGTTTACCGGTGCATTGATCGCCATTGTGACCCCGTTCAGGAACGGCAAGGTCGATGAGCGGGCCTTTGGTGACCTTATCGAATGGCAACTTGCCAACGGAACGAGCGGGATTGTCCCCTGCGGCACCACCGGTGAATCTGCCACCCTCTCGCACCAGGAACACCACCGCGTGGTTGAATTGACCGTCGAAGTGGTCAATCGGCGTGTCCCAGTCATTGCCGGGACCGGCTCCAACAGCACGGAAGAAGCAGTGTCCCTCACGAAACATGCCAAGCAGTCAGGGGCCGACGGGGCACTGATCATTACGCCCTATTACAACAAGCCGACGCAAGAGGGACTGTACCGGCATTACAAGGCGATTGCGGAGTCCGTGGATCTTCCGCAAGTTCTGTATAACATTCCTGGACGGACCGGCGTGAACATGTTGCCATCCACAGTTGCGAGACTCTGTGGATTACAGAGCATTGTCGGGATCAAGGAGGGGAGTGGGTCAGTCCAGCAGGCCTCTGAGATCGCGCATACATGTGGCGACCGAATGATCGTTCTGGCCGGAGATGATGCCCTGACGTTGCCCATGATGGCAGTCGGAGCGAAAGGGGTCATTAGCGTGACATCGAATGTCGTTCCATCCGAGATGGCGCAATTGGTCAAGGCCTTCTTGAGCGGACGCATCGACGAAGCGCGCCGGATTCATTTCGCACTATCGCCGCTCTTCACCGCACTCTTTTACGAGACCAACCCGATTCCGGTGAAAACCGCGCTGGGCATGATGGGAAAAATCGATCCGGAGCTGCGGCTACCGCTTTGTGCCATGGCAACGGAGACAAAGGATCAACTGACGCGGGTCTTAAAGGATGCAGGTCTCATTTGACGTGAGAGTGAGGCGTAAGGGGTAAGGTTTCGGATGATTAACGTTATTGTCGCAGGGGCAGCCGGGCGCATGGGCTGTCGGCTGGTCGCCCTTATCAAAGATTCGACCACGCTGACGTTGGCCGGTGCGGTCGAAGGGAAGGGCCATCCCGCTGTGGGTGATGATGCCGGAGAAACGGCTGGTTGCGGCCGTGCAGGCCTCCCGATTACCGACAATCTCTCGGGGCTCCTTGATAGAGGCGAAGTGGTTGTCGATTTTTCCGCCCCTGAAGCGACTCTGCATCATTTACGCACGGCGGCGCAGCACAAAAGAGCGATGGTGATCGGTACGACAGGATTTTCCGTTTCTCAGCTTGAAGAGCTGAAATCGCTTGCCTGCCAAGTCCCCTGTGTGTTGTCCCCCAACATGAGCGTGGGCGTCAATCTGATCTACAAGGTCATTAGTGAGATGGCAAAAACGTTGGGAGATGACTACGACATTGAAGTGATTGAAGCCCATCATCGTCTGAAAAAGGATGCGCCGAGCGGGACGGCGCTCAAGATTGCGGAAGTCTTGGCACATGCTGTGAGCCGCGATCTGGATCAGGTCGGCGTCTACGCCAGAAAAGGACTTATCGGGGAACGGAAGAAAGGTGAGATCGGGATTCAAACAGTTCGTGCCGGCGACATTGTCGGTGACCACACGATTCTCTTTGGCGGGATGGGTGAACGCATCGAAGTGACGCATCGAGCGAGTAGCCGAGATACCTTTGCGGGAGGTGCTCTACGTGCCGCTGGGTGGGTGGTCCGGCAGCCGCCAGGTCTGTACGACATGATGGACGTGTTGAGTCTCCGATAGGCCCTCTCCTCTCCTCTCTGCTCTCTACATCGTACAACTGAACGGAAATTAGATGCCGCCGTGACAGATCCTCTGTCGAGGCGCCATCACGCTCAAATCAGCCAAGAAAATTTAGAGAGATTCGGAAGCAGCTATCGTGTGGCGCAGGAGGGGGATTGCATCACGGGTTATCGACCGATTGTCTCAAGATCCTGCTCGCTTGAGTGGGTGAGCACAGCGGCCCTTCGTGTGGCGATCGCTTCGGACAGACGAGCATAAATTTCCTGGGCTGAATCCGTCCAATCGTCATTGGGCGGATCGCCACGGAAGGCGGCTTCAGCTGCCTTGTGCTCGTCGTACGTGAGCGGTTTCGGTTCTGTCATAGCGCCCGGTTAATGTCGTGCGGTAATAGGCCGAGGTTCCTGATCCGCTGATTTCCGGCGACCACAGTTCAAACACGCGAACACTGTGATCGCAAGCCCTGCGTTCAGATCCACTGCCCGTTCCGGTAACATCGCCCCGCGGCATTTATCGCAAATCGTCATGGCGCAATCTACCATGAAGGAATGCGGAAGCATACCCACCTGAAGTACTGATTTATCTTTGAAGGTAGGCCCTTCCGCCCATATACAGCTAGGCCGTTTGAATAGAAGGTGGGAACGAAAATTCGTGAGTATATCGGCCAAGATAGAATAGGGGACCCTTGACAGTGGTCACGCTGTCCCATAGGATTGTGGTATCAGTAAGGACACCCCACTATGTATAGAATTATCCTCATTCTCGGGTTGCTTGTGGTGCTGTATTTTCTCCTCCGGCGTGCCGTTCGGGCGCTCAAAGGCCCGGGTGAACCGGATGGTCTACTTCCGGATAAGGATCACATGGTTCAGGATCCTGTTTGTTTAGTATTTGTTCCACGGGAAGCGGCAATAACGGAAGATATTGGGGGGCAGAAGTATTATTTCTGTAGCCAATCCTGCGCACACAAATTTCAGGAAAAACTTGCCGGTTAACAGCCTGAGTAACTGGAGTCGGACAGCTTTTCTTCTTTGTCGAATTTAAGCGTGATCTGGCACTGATTAGGGGTGAAGTTAAAGAAAGGTGGGCCTGATTTTCCGCCGGCGATGCGATAGTAGGTCCAGGTTTCGCCGCCAAAAAATCTGGTGGCCTTGCCGCTCGGTGCTCCCCAGTTTTTCTCAAACCAGGCCTTGTCCTTGCCTTGAAGCTCAGCCGGTTTGAGTGACTGTTCAAGATAGGGATTACCACCGCCGCAGCCGGTCAGGATCAGAC
>JANOJM010000160.1:0-3481 GCA_031418735.1 Nitrospiraceae bacterium
ACGACAATGAGTTCGGGAAGCAGGGCCAAGAGGTCAGCGCCGTACAGACTCATCGCAATGCGCCTTGGATCTTCAGCTGCTCTCCACTGACAGCCAACAGTGGCCCTGTCATTCCGGCTGAGGGGGGGGCGGTCGGCGCAACCTTCGCGCGGGACATGGAGGCAATCGTGTTGGTCACGCTCTGGTGCATCCGGCTCACGAGGGGATTCGGAAAGAGCCCGATCAAAAATACCAACAGGGCCAGTGGCACCAGCGTGGCAAACTCCCGTTGGTTGAGATCCCTGAGCTTCGGGAGATGATGCGGGGAGGGAACCCCGAAGACCACTCGCTGGATCATCCAGAGGAGATAGGTGGCGGCGAGAATAATACCCAGCGATGCCAGGGCCGTCGCGACTTTGCTCCAGAGGAACGTACCGACGAGCACGAGAAATTCTCCGACAAAACTATTGGTGCCGGGAAGACCGAGCGAGGATAGGGCGAAAATCACCAACAGGACGGCATACTGCGGCATCGGCGAGGCCAATCCCACATTATCGGCGATCAAACGGCTATGGGTGCGCTCATAGATAATCCCGACACAGAGGAATAGCCCGCCGGTCGTAATTCCATGGTTGACCATTTGGAGGACGGCTCCTTCGATGCCCTGTTGGTTCATGACAAACAGGCCAAGGGTGACAAACCCCATGTGGCTCACGCTCGAATAGGCGATTAGTTTCTTGAGATCGACTTGGGCCAGGGCCATATAGGCGCCGTAAATGATCGCAATGATGGAGAGGACGACCATCATCGGCGTAACAATGCGGCTGGCGTCCGGCAACATCGGCAAACTGAAACGCAGGAATCCATAGGTGCCCATTTTCAAGAGGATGCTGGCGAGAATGACGCTGCCGGCAGTTGGAGCCTCGACGTGGGCGTCCGGGAGCCAGGTGTGAAACGGAAACATAGGAACCTTGACGGCAAAAGCAGCGAAAAACGCCAGGAAGAGCCACATTTGCAGCGAAGCAGGATACGTCCCCTGGCTTAACGCAAGAATATCGAACGTGTGTCCCCCATAAAAGTACAGGACGAAGATGGCAACCAATAAGAGCAAGCTTCCTACGAGGGTGTAGAGAAAGAACTTGATGGCCGCATAAAGCCGGTTGGCCCCTCCCCAGACACCGATGAGGAGGTACATCGGAATCAACATGGCTTCCCAAAACACATAGAACAGCACGAAATCCAACGCGACGAATACCCCCACCATGGCTGTTTCCATGACCAACAACATGGCCATGAAACCTCGAACCCTCGTGGTGATCGAACTCCAGGATGCCAAGACACAGAGCGGCATGATCCCGACAGTCATCAAGACCAGCGGCAAGCTGATCCCGTCGAGACCCAGGCTGTAGTAAATGGGAGGGACCATGATCCAGGCGACATGCTCGGTGAACTGCATCTGACTGGCCTGCGGATCGAAGAGCCACCAGAGCGGAAGGGCAAGGAACAGATCGGCCAAGGTCGCGGCGAGCGCAACCCATCGAGCAGTCGACTCCGTCGCGAAATACAGTGCGATGGCTCCCGCAAGGGGAAGTACAAGGAGCAACGAGAGCCAGGGGAAGGAACTAGTCATTGCCATTCCTTAAAGGAAAAAGAACATCGTGAAAAGGGCCACTGCCCCCAGCGCCATGCCGAGCGCATAATGTTGCGCCTGTCCGCTTTGCAGGAGCCTCAACATCCACCCGCCCCAGGCAATCGCGCGGGCCACGCCGTTCACCGCGCCGTCGACCACGTTCACATCCACACGTTTCCACAGTTCGGTTGCGGCAAAAAAGGTGGGACGGACGATGGTTCGATCGTAGACCTCGTCGACATACCATTTATTCAGTGAGGCCCGGTACAACGACTGCCACTGTTGCGCGAATCGATCCGGCAGTGACGGATTGAGCACATAGACATAATAGGCCCCGGCGATTCCGAGTAATCCCATGCACGTGGCCGCCGCCATAATGCCGATGGCAGCTCCGCCCTCATGAGCCGCCCTGCCTGCCTCTGTCTCGAACATCGGTCCAAGAAACTCAGGAATACCCAGATAGCCTGTGACAATGCTGAGCAGCGCCAAGATGATCAGCGGTATGGTCATGGTGCTCGACGGTTCGTGTACGTGGTCTGCATGATGAGGATCGACATGCGAGGGGCCCCAGAACGTGACGAAGACCAGCCGAAAGCTGTAGAACGCCGTCATCAACGCCGTCACGAGACCGAGCACCGTAAGGACTTGACCGAGGGGGCCGGACGACCAAGCCGAGATCAACAGATCGTCCTTGCTGAAGAATCCCGATGTCAGGGGAAATCCTGCCAGCGCGAGCGAGCCCACGACGAACGTCCAATAGGTCACCGGCAATTTATCTTTCAACCCGCCCATGCGCCGCATATCCTGCTCGTGATGCAGGGCGATGATGACGGACCCGCAACCGAGAAAGAGAAGGGCTTTGAACGCTCCGTGGGTCAATAAATGATACATACCGGAGGCGTAGGCCCCGAGTCCGCAGGCCATGACCATGTAGCCCAACTGACTGACTGTTGAATAGGCCACGACACGCTTGATGTCGGTCTGAGTTAAGGCGATGGTCGCCCCCACGACCATGGTTATTCCACCGGTGATCGCTACGACTGTCATGGCGGTAGGAGACAGGTTATAGAGCGGAGCCAATCGCGCAACCAGGAACACGCCCGCCGTGACCATCGTCGCAGCATGAATGAGCGCCGAGATGGGGGTGGGGCCTTCCATCGCATCCGGGAGCCAGACGTGGAGCGGCACCTGGGCCGACTTACCGACTGCGCCGGTGAACAACAAGATGCAGATGACCGTGAGCACCGAGACGTCCCAGGTTCCCCCGAACGGCCCGAGGAGATTGATCACATCGCCTGCGGACTCGTGCGCGCGAGCAAACATTTCCTGATAATCGAGCGACCCGAAGCTATACCAGACCAACAGGAGGCCGAGCATGAAACCGAAGTCGCCAACGCGGTTGACGACGAAGGCTTTCGTAGCAGCAGAGCAGGCAGCCGGCCGTTCGTACCAATGACCGATGAGCAGATAGGAGCAAAGACCGACCGCTTCCCAGAAAATAAAGAGTTGCAGCAGATTGTCTGCCATCACCAGCATCAGCATCGAGAAGGTAAAGAGGGCGATGTAGCTGAAGAATCTGGCATAGCCGGGATCTCCGCGCATGTACCCGATGGTATAGATGTGGACGAGCGAACTCACGGTCGTGACAAGAAGCAGCATGACGGCGGTGAGCCGGTCGATGGAGAAGCCGATGTGAATATCGAGCGTGCCCGAGGTCAGCCAGGTATAGAGGGGGAAGCTCGTCTGATGGCCGTTTGCCACGTCGAAGAAAACCAAGAGCGAGAATAGCCATGACGTCACGACAGCCGGAACTGCGACGAGATGGGCGTTGTCCTTGATCCAATGGCCGAAGAGCCCGAGGATCAGGAACGA
>JANOJM010000161.1:0-2868 GCA_031418735.1 Nitrospiraceae bacterium
CCGTCGCTTGGCGTGGCGGCCAAGGGGGCGCGGCGATGGTTGCGGTTGGGATTCATCTCGGTGCAGCCGGCGGAGATGGTCAAGCTCGTGGCAGTCATCTATCTGGCGGCATATCTGACCAAAAAAGGGGACAAGATCACGCTGTTCCGCAACGGACTTCTGCCGGCCCTGATCGTGATCGGACTGTTGAGCGGACTGGTGTTGCTGGAACCGGATCTTGGGACGGTCGTAGTGCTTGGGCTGGTGACGGTCGGGATGTGTTTTCTCGCCGGGGCGCGCCTTTCTCATCTCTTGGCCTTAGGCCTTTGTGCGATTCCGGTCGTGCTGGCGCTGGTGCTTGGGTCCAGTTATCGACGCCAACGGCTTATGACCTTTCTGGCTCCATGGAAGGATGCGTCGGATGCCGGGTTCCAAATCACGCAGTCCTTCTTGTCCTTCGGCAGCGGCGGTTCGTTCGGGGTGGGATTGGGCGAGGGCAAACAGAAGCTCTATTTTCTCCCAGAGGCACATACAGATTTTGTCTTGGCGCTGATCGGAGAAGAACTGGGGCTCGTCGGCACCGCCGTGGTCATCCTGTTATTCGCATTTTTTGTGTGGCGCGGGTTTCAAATCGCCGCGCGCGCGCGGATACCGTTTGGCCGCTATCTGGGTATGGGCATTACCCTGTTGATCGGCAGCCAAGCGCTGGTGAATGCAGCGGTGGTGACGGGGCTCTTGCCGACGAAAGGACTCACCTTGCCGTTCGTGAGTTATGGAGGGTCGTCGCTGGTGGTCAGTCTGATCGGTGTGGGGATCTTGCTCAGTATTTCTCGCGACCGGCATGCCGGCGGGTCTCGAAGTGGGCGCGATGGGTTGAATCACGGATGACGATTGTCATAGCAGCAGGAGGAACCGGTGGCCATCTCTATCCGGCTGTG
Source organism: Nitrospiraceae bacterium (assembly GCA_031418735.1). Lineage (GTDB taxonomy): Bacteria > Nitrospirota > Nitrospiria > Nitrospirales > Nitrospiraceae > Palsa-1315. Next base: position 918 of record JANOJM010000161.1, read on the forward strand.
GCGTTGGCGCGAGAGTTTCTCCGGTACGATCCCAGGGCCCAGATCCTCTTCGTGGGGACGGCGCGTGGACTTGAGTCGAAGGTGCTTGCCCACGAAGGATTCGAACTGGCCTTGATCAGTGCCAAGCCTGTGATGGGCAAGGGTCTGTTCGGGGCGCTGACGGGGTTGTGCGCTACGCCGGTCAGTTTGTGGCAGTGCCTGAGAATCCTGCGTGCCAGACGGACGGATTTAGTGATTGGGGTCGGCGGGTATACGAGTCCGATGATGTTGCTTGCTGCAGCGTTGGCCGGAGTGGTGCGTGTGATTCTTGAGCCGAATGCAAATCCAGGAGCAGCCAACAAAGCGGTGGGACCGTTTGCTCAGCGAGTCTTTCTCGCATTCGAATCGGCGGCTGACTCGTTCGATCGTTCCAAGGTACGTGTCGTGGGGACGCCAATTCGCAAAGCATTTTTGGACGGCATGCAACAGAGCAGAGAGAAATCTGGACCACCGCATCTGCTGATTTTCGGGGGAAGTCAGGGCGCGAAGGCGATGAATGCAGCGGTGATGGAAGGATTACCCAATCTGATGACACAGATGCCACATCTCACTGTGACCCATCAGACCGGCGAGTCCGATCATGCGCGGGTGGCTGAGGCCTATCGTCGCGCCGGCTTCGAGCAACAAGTCGTGCCGTTTATCTATGACATGCCTGCCGCATTGCGGCAGGCGGACCTTGTGGTGGCGAGAGCGGGAGCCATGACGGTAGCGGAACTTACGGCTTGTGGAAAGCCGGCCATTCTCATTCCGTTGCCGTCTGCCATCTACGACCACCAGACGAAGAATGCCAAGGTGATGGAAGCAGCCGGAGCTGCCGTGCTGCTCTCGCAATCTGTGCTCACCGGCTCCCTATTGACCCGCACAGTGGCGGGTATTCTCGGGGACCCTGAGCGGTTGAGAGCGATGGGGGAAGCCAGTCTTTCTCTGCGGAAAATCGACGCGGCCGAGGTCATCGTCCGCGAATGTTACGCACTCATGGGAGGACATCATGATGTCACCCGGTCTGTTGGAGCGGCAGGAAGCTAATGGCATTGGGCAACGTGGACAGGAATCACAGTCGTATCCACCGGTTGGTGGAGTAAGGCGCGCGCCGATGTTTCGCAAGACGCAACAGATTCACTTAGTCGGAATCGGGGGATCGGGGATGAGCGGCATCGCGGAGGTGCTGCTGACGCTGGGGTACAAAGTGACAGGCTCGGATTTACAGGCTTCTGATACGACGCGGAGATTGGAAGAACTTGGGGGGCGCATCTTTGTCGGCCATCAGGAGTCGAATGTGGGGGAAGCCCAAGTGGTGGTCATCTCCTCCGCCGTGTCGGCTCAGAACCCCGAGGTCATGGTGGCCAAGGCGAAGCAGATTCCCGTGATTCCCCGGGCCGAGATGCTTGCGGAACTGATGCGGCTGAAATTCGGGGTTGCCATTGCCGGCGCTCATGGAAAAACCACGACGACCTCGATGGTGGCGAACGTGCTGGCGCAAGGCGGGTTGGATCCGACGATGGTGATCGGTGGCAAAGTGAATGCGTTGGGAAGTCATGCCCGCCTTGGTCGAGGCGATCTCCTCGTGGCGGAAGCCGATGAGAGTGACGGGTCATTTCTCCGTCTGTCTCCGACCATCGCTGCGGTCACGAATCTCGACAGGGAACATTTGGATCACTATGGCAGCATGGAGCGCATCAACGAGTGCTTTCTCGAGTTTATCAATAAGGTGCCGTTCTATGGGTTGGCCGTATTGTGCGCCGACGATGATCGGCTGAGGGCGCTCTTCCCAAACATCGTGAAACGCTATCAGACCTATGGGCTCAGTGAGCGTGAAGGTGTCACGCCTGACTTCTTTGCGACAGAGATCAGCTTGAACCAATGGGGCGCTGAGTTTCGGGCGCAGTTCCGTGGGCGCAATTTGGGTCCGTTC
>JANOJM010000162.1:0-4785 GCA_031418735.1 Nitrospiraceae bacterium
CGCGGCTACTGACGTACCGGGCCAAAACGTTCTAGCCGAATGCTGAAAAAAGGAGTCGGGGTAGCTGGGACGATCCCCGTGCTCGCGCAACGCGCGGCTTGAGAAAGCCCTCGTTGGACGCGCGCAGTTGGGATCATCCCAGCCACCCCTTGTAAAGCGACGGTTCGCTGCCAACTTTTGAGCACCCTATTAGGCCTCGAAGTAGAAAGATCAGTATGATGATGGTGCGAGACTCGATCCTGATGAAGATGGGAATTGGCGCGGCGATCATGGTGGCAGCGATATTCCTTACTTCCTGGTTCGAGAGCGGTACGTTCGCGGAGGAGCCAGTTCTGTCGCAGAGTACTATTGAACAGGCCTTTCCGGCTTCCAGCAAGTGCAAACGCTGCCATGAGCGCGTGTTTGAAGAGTGGGAAACTTCTCCGCTCTCACGCTCGATCCATTCCCCGGCCTTTCGCGCTTCGCTCGACGCATTCTTAGCTTCTCCGGCAGGGAAAGACAAAGCCATGTGTTTTCGCTGCCATGCGCCGCACGTGCGCGAATTCTCCAATCAAGTCCAACTTTTTATCAATCAGGCCAAGGCCGGTGACCCGTCGTTGGATGGAGTGGCCTGTGCTCAATGCCATTTGATCAAGCAGGTTGATCGAACCAAACAACCGCCGGAGCCCAAATACGAACTCGAGAGCAAGACAGTCTATGGCCCCTATAAGGACTCTGTTCAGAACCGGGCGCACCAGTCGATGGAGCTGGGGCTGTTTCAAAAGTCCGATCTCTGTCTCAATTGCCACCAGTCGGTTCCTTCCGCTGCCGTCTTAGGCAAGACGAACGATCTGTTGGGCAACTGGGATCAGAGCAAGGCAGTGAAGTCCGGCAAAGAATGTCAGACCTGCCACATGCCTGAGCAAGTCGGCGAGTCGGCCAACGGGGAGAAGAAACGGAAAACCGCCAACCATACCTTCCCCGGTCGTATCGGCAAGCTCCGCCAGGAAGCGGTCAAGCTAGACGTCAAAACGAAAATCGAGGGCGAAAACACCACAGTTATGGTGAAGGTGCAAAGTCTTGTTCCTCACAATCTGCCGGCCACCCATCCGGCCTGGGCAACGGTGGTGCTGGATCTGGATATCAAGGGAAAGAATCTGAAGACCGTTTTTACCGACAAGCGAGTCTATGGACGAGTTTATCAGGATGCCAAGGGCCAGAAGACAAGCTTCGACTTTGAAGCAGTTAAGGTTCTAGAGGATACGGTTCTGAAGCCGGAAGAAATGCGCGTCGAGACCTTTACGTTCCCCACGCCGAAAGATACCAGGACGTTCGATGTTGAGCTGACCCTCAACTACGCGCCCATTACAGGCCCTGCCCCATTCCTGCAGCGTATCGAGGCAGAGGCCTCCAAGGGTTCCCAAGATCCGGTCTTCCAGCCGGTCGAGATCGTCAAGTATGCGGAGAATATCCCGGTTGGCAAGTAAGGGGTGAGGGGTTAGGCGTAAGGGGGTGAAACAGCCTCAGCTCTTGAGGGGAAATAGCTAGGTGCCCGCTATTCCGCGATGATACTGGAGCCGGGAGACTTCATCTTGAAAATCTGAACGGCATTGTACATGCCCTTGGCCGGGTGGTTGAGGATGAGGCGGGAATTGGTAATGTGGGTGTCGAGCAACTCGTATTGTCCACCGCTGAAGTAGATATCGCAGTCATCAATCGCACAGTTCTTGTAGACGTGGTTGTCCAGCGACAGCTTCGCCTTGCTGAACTGCTGTCCCTCCACCAAAATATAATCCGGCGCCACGCCCACAACCATTTCCTCCGCCGCGCACTATAGCAAGTCTCTTTTTGAACCGCAAACCAGACTGCCTGACGGCAATGTCTCAAGGTGGTTACAAGTTGCGACTAGATGAATGGTGGCCATTTCTCATTTGTTGTGAGCTATGCCGCCATCGCTAAGGGGTAGATAAAGGTGAGGGTCTCTTGAAGCTGCTCTTGGGCTTCTTTGAGCAGAGCGGGGTATTCGTCGGCATTGAACTTGGTGCAGGAGAGGGCTGACGGGTCACATGCAGGCAATTGGCTGGCCTGGGCCGGTTCCAATTCGGCGTGGTCGGCAATGGCGCCGGCAAGGTGGACGATCGATGCGTGGAGTGTGAATTCGCCGGCTTCGTTCGGATTCATTTGGTGGCGAATGGCCTGCTCGATCTGGTTCGGCATGTTCCAGAAGCGAACCAACTCCGCGCCGACTTCGGTAAAGTCGCATCCGATGCTTGATTGTTCTACTTCGGCAAGCGGTGATCCGAGATATCCAGCTTCGACCAGGGCGGACTGCGCTCGTTGCGGAATGGTTTGATAGAGCACCAAGTGACCGATATCCCGCAGCAGGCCCTCGATAAAGAACCGCTCGCTCTCCTTGATACCGCGGGCTTTGGCAATTTTCCCGGCTAGCAGGGCGCAGAGTACGCTCTTTCGCCAGAAGGTCGGGAGGTCCATGAGGCTCACTGTCATTCCGTTGAATGTCTGTCCGATGGTAGTGGAGGCGACCAAGTCGCTGACGGATTGCATGCCAAGGAGGTTGACCGCTCGGCTGATGCTAGCGATTTGCTTAGGGAATCCATAGAGCGGGCTGTTCACGATTTTCAAGAGACGCGCGGAGATGGCCGGGTCAAACTTCAGAGCATCGGCCAGATCATCCATGGTCGATCTGGGATTGTCGACGATATCACGCACGCGGAGGTAGATTTCTGGGAGAGTGAAGAGGTTTGAACAGGATTGGACAAGCTCTTGTGCCGAGGCCATAACTGTACACTTCTCCTAGGTCACGCCCATCCGTCAGGTTTAAAGAGACTTTCGGCTATCGTTATCGGTTTTAACCCAGCAAAACTAAAGGAGAGGTACGAAGACTCCCTCTGAAGTACTAACTTCCCTACCTTTACGTTATTGTCCGGACCTCCGAACCACGATAGTTTGAGTCTGCCCATCGGGTGAGCGGAGCACAGAGCGACCCGGAGGCCTGAGCGCTTGGTTGGAATCTCTCTCTCTCAACAACTAGGAGCAAGTGGAGACAATGAGCTTGATGGCCTTCAAGATGATGATGCAAAGCGGGGTGCTCCGGCCTGGTGACATAGCGATCAGACGCGGAGCTGGAGGATTGTCGCTCGATGCCACCAGCCAGCTTCCGGAGTTTATGAATTATTCGCTGGACGTGCTGTTTGGTCCTGAATCGAATGGGACGTGCACAAAGAGCTCCCGCGAAGCGAAACGGCAGGCACCATTCTCGTTGAAGACGATCGTGGCTCGGCTCGGTCTGCTTCGTGAAGATAGCAAACCGCCGATGCCCAAGTCGCTCTCGCTGCAGAACCCTACAGCAACACTCAAAAAGAGGGTGGAGACTCTGGAATCATTGCTGAAAACTGAACATGCCCGTTGTCAGAAACAGGCGGAAGAACTTGCCATCATCCGGTCTCAGATCAAGCCCATCGACGAACTCCAAGCTGATCTGGTCATCGAGCGAGAGGCTGGGAGGCAATTGGTGCAGTGGTTGCAGGAAGCCGAGCAACAGCTGGCTGACGTGCAGAGCCGACCCCTGACCCCTGTCGGAGGGCCGCCACGGAAAGCTTCGTATTTTCCGGAACACTTCAGAAAAGAGGAGATGCCGGGAGTCTATTGTACGAAACGGAAATGATCGCTCCGAGTTTGCTTGCCCCTTCCGGGGATGGGGGCTGATTGATCTTCCACTGGGCACATTGAGCGACCACCGTTTTACCGTGGGGGCTCTGCGATCTTCGTTTCACCTTCTTCTATCAGGAGGATACCCCTTGCCGATTCTACTGCGCCCGTCAAGCGAGCACATTCTGACTGTGCGCGCTCCGGGAGCAAGGAATCGACAGGGGTATACTCCTGCTCTTTTTCATCTTGATCCCACCTCCTCACCCGTATAGAATGGCACAACTTTTCAGGTAGTTAGCTGCGAGACTAACCCTGCACCACCCGGCGGTTTCCCCCCTACACGTACTTTTGATGGGTTGAAGCCACAGGGAACCGTGTGACATAAAGAACTCTTGAATTCATGGGGAGGAAAGCACTGTGAGCGACTCAGTCATTATTATGTTTGCGTTGGCAGCGGCGGTGACCGGCATTGTCTATGGCCTATATCTGGCCATGTGGGTGTTCAAACTCGATGCCGGGAATCCAAAAATGCAGGATATTGCAAAGGCCATCCAGGAAGGCGCGAGCGCCTACTTGAATCGCCAGTACCGGACCGTCGGCGTTGTCGCCGCTGTGTTATTCGCCATCTTGTGGGGAGCAGGGGCTTTCTCCGACAAATTTGGCTTATTGACAGCAGTAGGATTCTTGATCGGCGCCGGCGCATCGTCACTGGCCGGATATGTGGGTATGGTCATTGCGGTGCGGGCGAACGTGCGGACGGCTCAGGCTGCCCATAATGGGATGAATGCCGCGCTGACCGTGGCGTTCCGTGGCGGCGCGGTGACGGGGCTCTTATTGATCGGCTTGGGCTTGTTGGCCATCACCATCTTCTACTCGTTAGCTGCGCAGTTTGCAGGGCAGGAGAAGGCGATTCATGCGTTGCTGAGCCTTGGGTTCGGCGGGAGCCTGATTTCGGTGTTTGCCCGTGTGGGCGGTGGTATCTATACGAAAGCGGCAGACGTCGGCGCAGACCTCGTGGGGAAACTCGAAGCAGGCATTCCGGAAGACGATCCCCGCAACCCGGCTGTTATTGCGGATAACGTCGGCGATAACGTCGGCGATTGTGCCGGTATGGCTGCTGATCTTTTCGAGACCTAT
>JANOJM010000163.1:0-7374 GCA_031418735.1 Nitrospiraceae bacterium
TCAATTCAAGGGAGTGGCCGAGGCTGCCCTTTACTGCGCGCATCGAACGAGCACCGTTTCACCGTGCGCGTTCTGCGAGCAAGAAGGGCACCTGGCTACTCCCTCCCCATCCTTCTGAGGCCGCGCGTTGCGCGAGCACAGAGGGCTCACCGGGTCATCCCCCTCCCTGCTGGCGGACTTTTTCAGCATCCTGCTAGAGCTCGTCGAAGCGAATCTCCAGGACTTCGTATTCGACCGTCTTGACCGGCGTCTTGACTTCGACGAAATCGCCGACCCGCTTTCCGATCAGCGCCTTGCCGACCGGAGACTGAATCGAGATGCGATTGATCTTCATATCGGCTTCATCCTGTCCCACCAGCGTGTATTGCCGCTTCGACTGCGACTCCTGTTCGATCACGAGCACCGTGGCGCCGAATACGATGGTGTCGGACACTCGTCCGGCGGTTTCGATGATCCGGGCCTCGGCCAGTTTCGATTGCAGTTCCACGATACGGGATTCGATGAATCCCTGGCGTTCTTTGGCGGCATCGTACTCTGCATTCTCACTCAAATCGCCATGGGCGCGCGCTTCCGCAATGGCTTCGATATTTTTGGCACGCTCGACTTTGCGTAGACGATCAAGCTCTGCTTGGAGCGCCTCATGTCCTTTTCTCGTAATCGGTGTCGGCATGGTCAGCGACGTCCTCTATGGATGATGGTGATATTCCTGCAGCGACCGAATGGTAAGTTCTTTTTTGAGAATGGCTTCAATGCCCATCACCGCTGCTCGCGCCCCCCGTATCGTCGTATAGTATGCCAGCCCCTTGTTCAGGGCCTCCCGGCGGATCGACAATGAATCGGCATGCGACGACGCAGTCCGCACGGTATTCACAACCAAGGCTACTCGCCCGTTTTTGATATGATCCACGATATGTGGGCGGCCTTCCCTGACCTTGTTCACGGTTTCCGTATCGACTCCATGGCTCTTCAAGTACGCTGCCGTGCCGCTCGTGGCTTGAACGGTAAACCCCAGCTGTTGAAGTCGCTGCACGACTTCCAGCACTGCCGGGCGATCGCTATCCTTGACGCTGATGAATGCCGTGCCTCCCTTGGGCAGTGGGGCTCCGGCCCCTGCCTGCGACTTCGCGAACGCCCATCCAAAATCCTGGTCAATCCCCATCACTTCCCCGGTGGATTTCATCTCAGGCCCCAAGAGGACATCCACCCCTGGGAACTTGTTAAAGGGAAAAACGGATTCTTTCACAGACAAATGCGTGGGCTCAGGAGCTTCGGTCAACCCCAGTTCCGGAAGGCTCTTACCCACCATGGTCTTCATCGCCAGCTTGGCCAGCGGCACACCGATGGCTTTACTCACAAACGGCACCGTGCGCGAACCTCGAGGATTGACCTCCAGGACATAGATCATACTGTCTTTAACGGCAAATTGCGCATTCATCAGGCCGATCACGCCCAATTCCAGAGCCAATGCCTTCATTTGCCGCCGAATCTCTTCGACCACGCTTCGGTCGAGCGAATAGGGCGGCAAGGAACAGGCGGAGTCACCCGAATGCACACCGGCTTCTTCGATATGTTCCATGATCCCGGCGACCACAACGTTCGTCCCATCGGAAATGGCGTCGGCATCGACTTCGATGGCATCCGACAGATACTTGTCGATCAACACGGGATGTTTCGGCGAGGCCTTGACCGCCGATCCCATATACTCCAGTAAGCCGGACTCATCGTAGACGATCTGCATAGATCGCCCGCCCAACACATATGAAGGCCGGACCATGACCGGATAGGTAATCTGCGCGGCAATCCGAATGGCCTCGTCTACCGAACGGGCCATGCCGCTCTCCGCCTGACGGAGCCCGAGCTTATTCAAGAGGTCGCGGAACCGTTCCCGGTCTTCCGCACGATCGATCGCCTCAGGGCTCGTGCCCAGGATTCGCACCCCGGCTTTGGACAGGGGGAGCGCAAGCTTGAGGGGCGTCTGACCGCCGAACTGTAAGACAACTCCTAACGGCTGCTCGCGTTCAACGATGTTGAGGACGTCTTCCTCAGTCAACGGCTCGAAATAGAGCCGGTCCGACGTGTCATAGTCTGTACTCACGGTTTCGGGGTTGCAATTCACCATGATCGATTCGATACCCTCTTCCCGAAGCGCCATGGCTGCATGGACACAACAGTAGTCGAATTCGATCCCCTGCCCGATACGGTTCGGCCCTCCACCGAGGATGATCACTTTCTTCCGGTCTGTCGGGCGAGCCTCACATTCGCTTCCGTACGTTGAGTAGAGATAGGGGGTATGGGCTTCGAATTCTGCCGCGCAGGTGTCGACGCGTTTATAAGTCACCCCTCTTTTGCTCTGACCAGCCTTGGTTCGCTGCTTTCGGATCGAAGCTGAGGTCGAGCCAATGAGCTGTGCAATACGATCGTCTGAAAACCCAAGCTCCTTGGCCTCCCACAGCAGCGACTCGTCAAGCACAGTGGGTTTCTTTCCGGCCTGACTGGCCAGCAAGGCTTCAAATTGCATCAGCTCACGGATCTGTTCCAGGAACCAGGGATCGATCTTCGTGAGGGCAAACAGGTCGTCATTGGAGAGGCCGAGACGTATGCCATCCGCGACGTGCCACAGGCGCTCTGCAATCGGGGTCCGTAGATGCTGGCGCACCCGCTCCAGCGCCGAGGGACGATCGAACCCCTCGGGGATGCCACAATCCAACCCCTCCCGCGACGAGAGCCCGTTCATGTTCAACTCCAGTGAACGGATGGCCTTCTGCAAGGACTCTTTAAAGGTGCGCCCGATCGCCATCACTTCGCCCACCGATTTCATCTGCGTCGTGAGCGTAGTATCGGCCCCTCGGAACTTTTGGAAGGCAAAGCGGGGAATCTTCACCACGACATAGTCGATCGTGGGTTCGAATGAGGCTTTGGTCACGCCGGTGATGTCGTTGGTGATTTCATCCAACGTATAACCCACGGCAAGTTTCGCGGCAATCTTGGCGATGGGAAACCCCGTCGCTTTCGAAGCCAGCGCAGAACTCCTCGATACGCGCGGATTCATTTCGATGACCACCATGTCGCCGTTCTTAGGGTCTAGGCCGAATTGTACGTTCGATCCGCCGGTATCGACGCCGATTTCGCGCATGATCCGTACTGCTGCGTCCCGCATGCGCTGGTACTCTTTGTCCGAAAGCGTCATGGCCGGCGCGACCGTAATGCTGTCGCCTGTGTGCACGCCCATCGGGTCAAGGTTTTCGATCGGACAGACAATGACGACATTGTCCTTGAGATCCCGCATGACCTCCAGCTCGTATTCTTTCCACCCGATCAGGGATTCTTCGATCAGTACTTGACTGACCGGACTCATCGCCAAGGCCCAATCGATTAATTTCTCGAACTCTTCCCGGTTGTATGCGATATTCCCACCGGTTCCACCCATGGTGAACGACGGCCGAATGATCGACGGAAATCCGGTTTGTTCGAGAATCTTGATGGCTTCTTCGCGCGTATGGGCCGTGCCGCTGGTCGGCACCCGCAACCCAATTCGCTGCATCGCATGCTTGAAGGCTTCGCGGTCCTCGGCCTTGTGGATGGCCTCGGCAGACGCGCCGATCAATTTGACGGCATATTTTTCGAGCGTGCCTCGCTTGACCAATGCCATCGTCGTATTCAACGCGGTCTGCCCGCCCATGGTCGGGAGCAGGGCGTCCGGGCGTTCGCGCTCGATCACTTTCTCCACGACCTCAACCGTAATCGGCTCCACATAGGTCCGATCCGCCAACTCAGGATCGGTCATGATCGTCGCGGGGTTGCTGTTGATGAGAATGACCCGATACCCCTCTTCTTTGAGGGCCTTGCAGGCCTGCGTGCCTGAATAGTCAAACTCACAGGCCTGACCGATCACAATCGGTCCGGATCCGATCAGTAAAATGGACTTGATATCTGTTCGTCTTGGCACAGAGACCTCGCTTCAGAGTCAGCTAGCTTCCGGCATCGGCCCGATCGTCGGCTTGTATGGCGCCAGCGGTGGTGGCGCTACGCCTCCCCCAGGCCCATGATAATGCTGAAGCGCCTTGGGCAACCAGGCTTCAATCTGATTGATACGTGTCAAATCTGACGGATGGGTGGAAAGAAATTCAGGCACCGCCTGCTGCGACCGAAAACAGAGCTTCCCGATCATCTGCTTCGGACAGCCGCTCATGCGTTCCCAAAACGGCACGGCTTCACGCGGATCGTACCCGGCCTTCGCCATCAATAGAAGTCCGATCTCGTCGGCTTCCGATTCTTGTTTCCGATTGAAGGGTAACGATACATTGACGCCATAGGCCCCCAACAGACCCTGAATTGCACCGGGGTTGGCGCGTCCAGAGGCCGCCGCACCCAATGCGCCCAATTGCGCAATCTGGTCCAAGATACTCCGGCTCATGCGCTCCACCCCATGACGTTGCAACGCATGCGCGACCTCATGACCCATCACCGTCGCCAATCCTGCATCGTCTTTCGTATGTTTGAGAATCCCGGTAAAGATGGCGACTTTCCCGCCAGGCAGCGCGAAGGCATTGACCATCTTGTCGTCTTGAATCACCGCGAACTCCCACTGATACTCCGGTTTGTTGGCAGCTTCAGCAATTTTTCGTCCCACGCGGTGCACCAACTCATTCACTTCCACGTTGTCGCTGAGCGGTGCGGAGCGCAACACATCACGGAACGCGCTCAATCCGAATTGCAACTCCTTCTCTTCGGAGAAAAAGATCACCTGATCGCGCGCTGTGCCGGGCGCCCGATAACAACCGGTCAGGCTGCCGAATAGACTCAAGGCAGCCCCAGCCCCGATGGCCGTACAGAGACTCATCGCCCCCTGAGCCCCTAGCGCCAACATCGCCCGGCGCCCGATCGGCTGGTTGAAAAATCGACTCATTGTGCCATGTGAAGATTGGGTCATTGGGACATTCATTCAGCAAGACAATGATTCAGTGATTCAATCATCGTTTCTTGGATTATGGCATCCAGAGATACATGAACTGCGGCGTTCCACCCCGCACCATCGTCAGCACATCCAAATTGGCTAACCCGGTAAGGCCCGTACTCGCCCCGAACAGGCGCGAATAGATATTATTCTGATACTCCCCCCGCCGCCCGTAGGTCACAACCCGCGCTTCCGTAAGACCGGCTTTCTTCTTCGCTAATTCGACCGCATCATCAAGATACCCGATCTCGTCGATCAAGCCTGTTGCCTTGGCCTGATCTCCTGAATAAATCCGTCCATCGGCCAGTTTCTTGATTTGTTCCGCCGACAGATTGGGCCGGCCCTCCTGCACCACTGCCAGGAACCGATGATAGAACGAGTCGATCACGCTTTGAAAGATCCCCCGCTCCTCAGCCGTCATGACCCGAAAGGGTGAGCCCATGTCCTTGCGGGGACCGGACGTGATGGCGCTGGCCTCGACACCCACCTTTTCAAGCAATCCCCTGGCGTTGACGGTCAACATGATGACGCCGATACTGCCTGTCACCGTCGAGGGATGGACCATCACGCTATCCGCCGCCATGGCCAGGTAGTAGCCCCCTGACGCCGCCACATCCATCATTGAAGCAATCACAGGAACCTTTTTCTTGATCTTGAACTCCCGCAACTCGTGATACAGGATGTCCGAGGCGGTCACAGTTCCGCCAGGACTGTTGATGCGAACAACCACGGCTTTGATCTTCTCGTCCTTCGCGGCCCTCGTTAGTTCTTCCTTGAATGTAGCCAGCATATTGGGATGCGGGATGAGGCCCTCTTTATCTTGTGAGCTGATCACTCCCGACACATCGAGCAGCAGGACTTTTCCATCGCCCGTGCCGCTGAGCTGCGCTTCCTTCACCGGCCCCGATGGCTCGATGAGATTGAGCGTAATGCAACCGGATTGCAGGCCGATGACTGCAATGAGGCAAAGTCGAACAAACATTGTGCGAACTCTAAACATGCTGTTTCTCCATCAACTTGATAAACTCGGTGAATAAGTATGCGGAGTCATGGGGTCCGGGAGACGCTTCCGGGTGATACTGCACCGAAAACACCGGGTGATCGGCACAGGCCAACCCTTCGATCGAGTGATCGTTCAGGCTCATATGCGTCACCAGTACTTGACCGAACGAGGTATCCACCACGGGTGGTCGATCGGGAATCGCACTGAATGGGCGAGTCACCTCTACGGCGAAATTGTGGTTTTGCGACGTGATCTCCACTTTTCTCGTGCGAAGGTCCATGACCGGATGATTCGCCCCATGATGGCCGAACTTCAACTTATAGGTATTGAGCCCCAGCGCGAGTCCCAGAATCTGGTGCCCTAAGCAAATGCCGAAGATCGGACGGCGCCCGATCAATTGACGCACCGTCTCAATCGCGTAGGGCACTCCTTCCGGATCCCCCGGACCGTTCGACAGAAAAATCCCATCCGGCTTGAGGGCTTCAATCTGCGTCGCGGTAGCCGAAACCGGCACGACGGTCACGTCACATCCCGCATCGACCAGTCTGCGAAGAATATTCCGTTTCACTCCAAAATCACAGGCGACAACATGCCAGCGTTTGGTGGCTCTGGCCCGTGGCTTATCACCGAGCGAGGGAGCCCACTCACCTGATCCTTCCGTCCATTGATAGGCCTTCCCGCAAGTAACGGCTGCCGCCAGATCGCGGCCAATGATGCTCGGAGCAGCCTGTGCCTTCTCGACGATCCGGCGATGATCTCCATCGACATGGGTAATGAGGCCCTGCTGTGAACCATGTTCACGCAAGTGGCGAGTCAAGGCCCGGGTATCCAACCCTTCAATGGCGACGATCTTGGCCTCATGTAAATAGTCTTGGGCCTGCTGCCGGCTGCGCCAGTTACTGGCGAGCCGGCTCGCCTCTTTCACAATGAATCCTTCAGCCCAAATCCGCCGCGACTCGGCATCCTCCGTTGTCATCCCATAGTTTCCAATATGGGGAGAGGTCATGGTGATGATTTGTCCCTTATATGATGGATCGGTCAACACTTCCTGGTAGCCGGTCATGGCCGTGTTAAACACGACTTCTCCCACCGTCTCCCCTTCGTATCCGAGGGCGCGGCCCTCGAAGATCGCGCCGTCTGCCAATGCCAACCATGCTTGTTTCACGAGAGTGCTCCATCCCGGTAAAGAGACCTATTCGCCCTGATGCCGATCAAGAGAATGCCCAGGACAAGATCGGCCATATAGATCCAGCGAATCGGCTTCAGCATACGAAACAATGCTTCGAAGGCCGCCTTCTTCGCCGCCTCCTCGTGCGCCGCGAACGCCTCAGCTTGAAGCAATGCAGCAGAGGGATGCAGCCACAGAATAATGATTCCCGTGATCACCACCATGCCGGCCAGCACCATCATCTCACCC
>JANOJM010000164.1:0-2084 GCA_031418735.1 Nitrospiraceae bacterium
CGAACAACCATAAGACAACGGCCCCGATGACGGGGAGAAAAAGAATACAGGTGAGAATGGGAAACGTTGATGCCAGTTCTTCTATCATCACAGTGCTTTATAGTTGCATGATGAGCTGAATAATGACCGCCAGCAGAAACAACCCTGCCACAATGATGGCGGCGTAATGATGCACCATGCCACTCTGAAGTTGCCGCCACTGGCGGGCAGCGAGATGGTTGCCGTATCCAATTATATTGAGGCCGCCGTAGATCACGTATTTCTCAGCCCAAGTTGAACCGGCTGCGGCCCAGTCAGCGGCGTGTGCGACGGAGCGCACGAGACCATCGATGACGGTGCGGTCGAACCAGTCGAGCAGCAGTCCGAGTTTCTTGGTTGGCTCCACCCATAACAGGTCATAGAGTTCATCGACATAGTATTTGTTGAGCACCGTCGTGTAGGCAGCCTTGAATTGTTCCGCCAGGCGATCAGGCATCGAGATATTCACGCTATAAAAGTAATGTGCGAGCCCCCAGCCGACCAGCGCAATTCCCGTAGCCACCATCATAAGGGTGAGTACGAGTCCAGTGCTCACCTCATGCTTACCTACCGCGCCTGCGACCGGTGCAAGGAATTGATGGAGCCAGCCCTGGTCAGGAGGGAACCCCAGGAACCCGCCAAGAATAGACAGCACGCCTAACACCATGAGCGGGCCGACCATCACCATCGGAGATTCATGCACATGTTCCTCCGTATGATGTTCCATGCGGGACGTGCCGTAAAAGGTCAGATAGACCAGGCGAAACATGTAGAAGGAGGTTAAGAGCGCGCCGACGGCAGCCATGCCGTACAGCATATAGTGCTGATTCGTAAAGGCATGGGCCAGGATTTCATCTTTGCTCCAGAAGCCTGCCAACGGCGGAATGCCTGCAATGGCGATCGTGCCGATCAGAAACAGCCGATAGGTCCAAGGGATTTTCGATTTGAGGCCGCCCATCTTTCGAATGTCTTGCTCGCCTGAAAGCGCGTGGATCACCGATCCGGCAGAGAGGAATAGGAGAGCCTTGAAGAAGGCATGGGTCATGAGGTGGAAGATAGCAGCCGTGTAGGCCCCGATACCGCATCCGAGGAACATGTACCCGAGCTGGCTGACGGTTGAATAGGCCAAGACACGCTTGATATCCGTTTGCACGAGGCCGATGGTGGCGGCAAACAAGGCCGTGAGTCCGCCGATGACCCCGACGGTTGTCATGGCCGTCGGCGATAAATCGAAAATGGCATGGTTCCGCACGATCATGTAGACCCCGGCCGTCACCATCGTTGCCGCATGGATGAGTGCACTGACGGGCGTCGGCCCCTCCATCGCGTCCGGGAGCCAGGTATACAGAGGGAGCTGGGCCGATTTGCCGATTGCGCCGACGAGTAAGCAGAGAGCAATTGCCGTGGCCATCTCCGGCGAGAGCTGGCCGACCTGGGCAAAGACTTTCGTATAGTCGAGCGTCTTGAAATTGATGAAAATGAGGAAGATGGCCAACAGGAAGCCGGCGTCGCCGATGCGATTCACCACAAAGGCTTTGGAAGCGGCCTTGGCGGCAGAGACTTTGGTGTAGTAGTAGCCGATCAACAGATAGGAGCAGAGCCCCACCCCTTCCCAGCCGATGAAAAGCACGACATAATTGTTCCCCATGACGAGGAGCAACATGGAGACCATGAAGAGGTTCATATAGGTGAAGAAGCGCGTAAATCCGGCCTCTCCATGCATATACCCGACGGAGTAGACATGAATCAGGAGTCCGACTCCCGTGACGACAAGTAGCATGATGCATGTGAGAGGATCGACGAGATAGGCCAGATTGACGGTGAGGTCGCCTCCGAAGATCCACCGGTAGGCGATGACTTCGTGGGCCGTGCCGGTCCGCAGGATGTCGATGAAGACGCCGACCGTGCAGAGAAACGACAGTCCTACCGATCCCCAAGCAAGCCGGTGCGCGAAGTCGTGGGAATACCGCGTGCCCAGGAGTCCGTTTAAGATCACGGCCAGCAAAGGGAACAGCGGAATAAGTTGTATGAGCAGATCGGTCACGTTACCACTTCAGGAGATTCAT
>JANOJM010000165.1:0-3240 GCA_031418735.1 Nitrospiraceae bacterium
GTAGGCGATGGCCTGGTCGAGTTCGCCCTTCTTGAGGAATCCCGGTTTCCCGACCAGCCGTTTTCTCGTGCAGAACCGGCAATAGATCGGGCACTGGTTCGTCACCATCAGCAGGACGCGATCCGGATACCGATGGACCAGATGTGGAACCGGGCTCATGAGGTCTTCTTCGAGCGGATCGTCTTCCGCTTCGAAGTCCTCCATTTCGGCGATATCCGGGACTACCTGTTTCCAAATGGCATCGCCCTTTTCTTTGATCGTCGCCATCACCGTGGGAGTAATGCGCATCGGATAGTCGCCCACGATGGCTTCGATTTCTTTCGCATCGACACCGAGCCGTGCAGCCAAATCCTTTGGCTTCACGATACTGTCGGCGAGTATGCGTCTCCATGCTTCCATGTCGGTCTCCTTTGCTGTCGAGTGGATCAGCAAACCTGCGGCAGGATGCTGAAAAGTCCTCCAGCATCGTTCTCGCATCGCTCAGAGGCTCAACGTACCGAAGCGTACGCCTCGTCTCTTCGCTCGCTGCGGCCTTGCTGGAAGGACATTTTGAGCATCCTGCGGTGGCTATCCGCAGCCTGTTAGTCGTTCGAGATCCGTTCCTGACTGTACGTCTTGTCCAGATAATCGAGGATGTCGTCGGTTTCCGTCAGCACCATGTCTCCATCCTTGAGGACCGGAACATAGTACTGGCCAGAGACTTCTTGGACCACTTTACGCATCGGGCGAAAGTCGGGCACGATAACTTGTTCGTATTCGACGTGGAGGTCCGCCAGTTTCCGGCGCACCACGTCACAATCGGGACACCAAGTAACATGATAAAGAACTAACGACATGGTAATTTTTAATGGTCAATGGTGAATGTTGAATGGTTGATAGTCCGGATGATCCTGTGCCGATCGATTTAACATTCACCATTGACCATTAAACATTGATGCCGTGTGCGAAAGAGCACGGCACCATGACCGCGTCTTTCATTCCATGGATCACTTTTTTATCCGCCGGGCATACGGTAGCCAGGATACCAGCCAACTCAGTCTTTCCGCCACTCACGAAATAATAGGGTGAGAGCCTGGCCCTGCCGGACATCCGGTTCATCTCACTGGTCACAGGGTCGAAATAGTCGAGTTCATAGAGGCGGCCCTTGTGAAACTCCTGCAGAATATAGGGGGTTTGGGGAAAAGCGGCCAGGGCCTTGTCAATGGCGTTGGCCCATTCGTTTTGCGGCATATCGTGTCCGACCGATACGCCTCGGCTTCCCCAGGCGAGTTCGGAGAATCCCGATGGTTTGATGACCAGGTGCCGTTCTTTTTGGGTTGCCGTGGCCAGATCCTGCCAGTTCATGACGGCCCGTCCACCGATCGCCAGTCCTGGAATTGTCGCGGTGGGAGGGATGGGTGCAGGATCGAGAATCCAGGTACGTGGCATGATGGTGGTCAGGTGTAGGAAGGCTTCTCGGTCCAATGCCTCCTCCCAGAAGGGTCGCAAGGCCGGGTGATGAAGCAGGGCAAAGGCGAGCTTTTCTTCCAGCGCCGGTTTGTATGGGGGCGTGACGGCGACACGATCCTTCTTGAGTGCATATTGGACGAGTTCGGATTTGGGAATGTTCAAGAGGTCGAATAACTCATAGAAGCGATAGATCAAGGCAATCGGCTGGTCTATTTCCTCATTGACGATCCGGAGGCCTTCCTCGGTGAATCGAATGTGACGAGGCTCCAGACAGTAGGCATCGAGACCGATAGCTCGAAGTCGGGCCGCGAGCCACGTCATTTCAGGCCGATAGTCTTTGGCTTCTTCCGACATCAGAATGGCGACGCATCCTGTGCGCTGGGCGAGCTGGGCTTTCACCATGGCGGCAAATCCCCGAACCATCCCCTCGGGTCCTCCCACTATTTCTTATGTGTGTGGGGTATGGGGTATGGGGTTTGGGGTGGGAGAAGCAGCACTGTATATCTCAGCCAATGCTCCGGTTAATCCGATTCCTCCGGGGACTGAGTCGAGCTCGGTGATGACCATGCCGTCCTGGGTGGGAATGATGTCCGGTCGGATGACTGAGGGAATCTGGTCACGAAACCGTTTCATGCGGCTGTAGGTGATGAGCCCCTCCGGCTTCCCTTGGTCCAGGTATCCTGCGACCCAGGCTGGCTGGAGGCCGCGTACACTGTCGAGATAGAGGCGGTTCAGGGCCTGATAAAAGGAGAGGAGCTGCGGTCCGAGTCGGTGGAAAAAGTCTAACTGATCTTTTGCGAGAAGGAACGGTGCGACCGCAATGCGCCAGGTCGTTGTAGCGGTGACGATTTCAGAAGTCGAAGCCTGTCCGGGCAGAGGTGGAAAGAGACCAGCTTGGCTCAGCTGGTCGCGGATGATTGCGCAGCGGTGAAGAAGGTCGGAGGTAGCCAAGTCAGACAGAGGCAGTATCCGTGT
Organism: Nitrospiraceae bacterium; assembly: GCA_031418735.1. GTDB lineage: Bacteria > Nitrospirota > Nitrospiria > Nitrospirales > Nitrospiraceae > Palsa-1315. The sequence continues at coordinate 2,425 of JANOJM010000165.1, forward strand.
GAATGAGCGCTCCTCATGCGAGGACAACGAACTGTAACACGGGCTTTGGGACCATACAAGGGGCGAAGAGGGCGGCAAGGGAAGGACAGCGTCGCTCGCCGCATTGGCATTAGAGATGAACTCCGGTCAAAAATACGACATCCCCTTGGGCGCCCCTGTCGAATGGTGCTAGTATGGGCCGCACATCGATTGGATCCCTTGTATGCCCGCAAATACCGATGAATTGGCGGGTGCGTTTGTGACACCACCGATCGCGCTGCCACAACTTGTTCCGAGCCGCACCTGTCTCCAGTGCGATGTCTGTTGCCGGTTTCCCGACCCCGATAGCGCCCTGCGTCCGTACTTTACCGAGAACGAGATCACCCTGGCTCTGGCCGGGGGCATTGAGGCCACGGCCTTTCCCAACCGGCTGGGGTCACAGGTGATTCTGGTTCCCGAGCCTCATGGCGAGGGGTATCTCTGCCCGGCATTCGATGCAGCAACTTCAAAGTGTCGTATCTACGAGCAACGTCCGCTCGATTGTCAGCTCTATCCGCTGGCGTTGATGTGGAATGAGCTGCATGACCAGGTATTGTTGGGGTGGGATACGAAATGTCCCTTCATGCGAGAGGAGATTCCAGCGGCAATTCAGCGTCATGCTGATCGGGTGATGGCCTTGCTCGATCAACCGGGTGTCCATGACCATTTCGTGGCGCATCCTCGCCTCATCGGACGGTTTCAAGAGGACGTGGTCGTGCTTGCGCTTCTTTCACGCCTCACTGATGCCGTGGCGAGGCAGTGGGGGACTGCGCCGCTGCATCGGTTCACACTGGACGA
>JANOJM010000166.1:0-1572 GCA_031418735.1 Nitrospiraceae bacterium
GACCAAGACCTTCATCCGCGTGGCGCAGAATAATGCCTTCGTGGAAGAACATGTGTTCCGCGATCGTGTCCTCACCGTCCTCGCCTCGGTGGAGCAGACCTATTGGGAAGTCGTCTTCGCCAATGAGAATCTGAAAGTGGCAGAGGCCGCGTTGAAAGCCGCGCAGGAACTCTTGGCCACCAACCGTGCGAAGGCAAAAGCCGGCATCATGTCGATCGTCGATGTCTTGCAAGCCGAAGCAGCCGTCGCCTCGCGAGTCGAGCAGGTTCTGGTTGCAGATAAAGCGATTCGAGACCAGGAAGATCAGCTACGCCGATTGCTCAATCCTGCGGAAGAGGATCTGCGTCAGGACTTGCGCCTGACTCCGCTCGACCAACCGATAGTCACCCTCGAACCCATCAGCCTGCAAGAAGCCATTGATAAGGCCATTGAGCAGCGGCCTGAAATCGCCCAAGCGATGAAAAATATGGAGACCAGCGAACTCAATACCTCGTTTGCCAAAAATCAGATTCTCCCGACCCTCTCGTTTCAAGGGACAATGGGAATGGCAGGGCTGGGAAAAGACTACGGGGACTCGGTGAACCGAAACTTCAGCGGCGATTTCTACAACTACGGCGCGGGCCTTGTCCTGAGTTATCCTCTCGGTAACCGCTCAGCCTGGAGCACTTATAACAAGCGGCAGCTGGAAGCGAAGAACGCCGAAGTATCGCTCATGAACGTGCGGCAACAGATCATCATGGGAGTGCGCGAAGCGGTTCGTCGAGTCCAGACAGATTTCAAACGATTTTACACGACTCGCTCGGCTAGAATCATGGCGGAGAAGCAGTTGCAGGCGGAGCAAGAGCGATTGAAAGTAGGACTGAGCACGACCCGATTCGTCCTCGACTTTCAACGGGATCTTGCGACGGCTCAAGGAAACGAGTTGCGCGCCACGGTCGACTACAACAAATCCCTCTCCAACCTCTCGCGGCACAAAGCCACCACACTCGACCGGTATAACCTCCAACTGAATTAGCCCGCAATATTCATGAAGCTTCTGCTACAAGCGTGGATACGCGGCTGTGACGGGCAGTCTCGCCGTTCAGCCCTTCGACATACTGCACGAGTATGCCTCAGGGCTTCACGCCTCCGAGTGCCCGTCTCGCTTCGCGTCTGTACGCTTTCTCGACGAACCTTCATGAATATTGCGGGCTGACCTCCATGACGGCGCCTGAGCCTGGTCCTCACACGGCGCCGGCTCAGGCCAAAGAATGGGGAACAGCCCTCGCGCTGCTTCCCATCGCCTCAACGCTCGGCTACTACACCCTGCCCGCCTCGCTCCAAGAACAGACGCTGATCCTGTTCACACCACAGATCATCGCCTACCTTGCCTTAGGCCTTTGGGCCAGGCACAACCGCGATGTCGTATCTCGGCTCGGGCTGGCGAAAATCAACATACGGGATGGCCTGCGCTGGGGACTCTTGACTGGCCTGCTACTTGGGAGCCTGAATACGTTCGTGATTCTCTCGGTCTATCCGCATCTGGGCTATGACATCAGCTTCCTCAAGACCACGCCGCATGGCCGACTCCCC
>JANOJM010000167.1:0-3374 GCA_031418735.1 Nitrospiraceae bacterium
GCGAGCAGCTGTATTTTTTCACTTGCCGAGACATCGCCGGTGATCTTTCCCATACACACGATGGTTCCTGCGCTCACCTTTGCAGTAATGACGGCTTCTTCTCCGACCAACAGGGTTCCGTCGGTATGGATTTCTCCATCGAGGAAACCATCGATCCGTACGGCTCCGCTGTAGGAGATCGTGCCCTTGAATTCGACGCCTTTACCGACGAAGGCCACGACGGCTTCTGTGGACTCCGGTAGGGAATTAGGAGACCTTGGAACATCTTTTGACAGAGTGGATAGGGACTGCATCGAGCGTCGAGTATCCTGCTTCTCCGGCTGCCACATGATCGGTCCTCCTCGTGGGTGAGATAGATAAATAAAGTCTGGTTCAGCTTCTGTTGTGAGCTGTATCGGTTGGTAGGGGAGAAATATTGAGCATTCGAAACTGATGTAGCCCAACAATGCACGTCGATATCCAATTCTTCTCTGATAGATCGGAAGGAGAAGAGGGTAATCATGCGCCGGCCCACTATAAGTTGTGGCTGAGAGAGCAATGAGAGCTGCCCATTGGGGCGGAATGATGGCGAAGGAGGGTAGTGGCTTCGGTATGCCGCCCAAAGGCTCTGGCCGACGGGCCGGAGAATTTCGCAAGATACCCCGCAGCTACCAGCCTTCGTAGCCGAAGTGGCTACCTCGGCGAAGTAGCCTGCTGCGGGGGAGCTTCATTTGGTTTGTCCTGTGTAGTTGGTCTGGCTCGAAGAACGAAAGACACCGAACGAACCAGATGCCCTGATAGACCGACCACTATCACGTGTGGTCATGCGCGACATCCGAATCATGCGAACTGGGCGGTTCACCTGGACCCCGTCGGTAGGGCAGCTTGGTACTAGGTTCTTCCAGTTGCGGGTGACCGATGCAGCTGGTGCGACTGTGACAAGGAACTTCAACGTGACGGTTGTACCGTAGCGGTACTGACCTGTCCGTAGAGCATCAGGCTTCTAGGTAAGCCAGTAGGCGGGGCCACGGAAACGTGGCCCCGCTTTATTTTGGGGAAGAGGCACAGGCACCGAGTTGAACAGGGACTGGCACCGGCGCAGTGAGCGGAGCTAGTCCCCTCTTGCCCACAGACGCACGGACCTCCGATCTTCAGCCTTCCGACCCCGCCTGTCATGTTTCACGCGCAGCGGGTCGCCGCAGCAACGCGGATATGATGCCGATGCCAGCTATGCTTTTGCGTGCTGGCGGAACAATGCTGCAATGGCGGACTTTTCTGTCTTCCCTTGTGCAACAGCGAGCACCGTGGCCACAAGAGCAGGGTGGGGAATCTTGGTCTCCACCCCGTTCAGTTCAAGAAATGTGAGTGCTGCGGCTGTCCCGACGCGTTTGTTCCCGTCGAGAAACGGATGATTCTGCACCACATGAAAGAGATAGGCCGATGCCATCTCAAAGAGATCGCCGTGAAGATACTGATCGCCAAACCCGGACTGGGGCGCCGCAAGAGCTGACTCCAGAAGCGCAACATCACGAACCCCAAGCGTACCTCCGTATCGTTCGATCTGATCGCGATGGATATCCATGACCTCGTCAAGGGTTAAAAATTGCGGATTCATCGCTTACTCCGCTAGCTTTTTTAATGCTGGACCGTACTGTCGATTCACCTTCTCCAGCGCCGCCTGAAACTTTTTCTGCCGCGCGGGTGTCTGGGCCGGTGTCACGATGAGACATCGCCCATCTGTCTTGATGTTGAGAGGAGTGTCTGCATCAATCTCCAGAAGATCCAGGACTCCGCGATCGAGCACGAGAGCCAAACTGTTGCCGTGCTTCGTCAATTTCTTGATCATGCCAGCACCTCCGTAATTGGTATCACAATGTAATGACATAGTAGCACCACCATTCCACACCGTAAAGCGGTCTTCCTCACTCCCCCTTAATCCCTTCAGCCTGCACCCCTTCACCCGTCAGCCTTGACCCCGTCAGCCTGCACCCCTGAATTCCAGCACACCCCCAAAGTCAACCCCCTAGAAGTAGGGGGGGCACCCCCCTCTGTGTAGTAGCACGTAGCCGACGAACGGCGTAGCTTCCTCTTGCGCGAAAAAAGAAAGAGACTGAGAGGTCACACAAGACATATTGCAACAGGGGACAGTCACGGGTCGTGGCGCTATTCAATAGCGACCACAGGCTACGGGGAGCAGCCCCCACAAGGAAAACGGACGAACAAACTAGAGAGAGCGTTTCAAGTTCCGAGTTTCAGGTTGTGAGGGATCATCCTCCGAAAACTTGAAACTTGAAACTTGAAAGGAGCCATCCCGTGTATTTGCCATTCAAGGCCTCGAAGCGGCGCATCAGGGAAGCGGAGAATGCGCGGAACAATCGCTGGGAGATCGTCAAGGCGCTTTCCCAGGGTCAGATCACCCGGCGGGATCTCTTCAAGTGGGGGCTGTTTACCTCGGCGGGGCTGCTGCTCAGCAAAAACGGCCTGAGTCCCTACGCCAACAGCGCCTTTGCTCAGGTTCCGATCGGCGTCCCGCGGTCGCCGATCGGGAGAGCGCGGCCCTATACGCAACCCTTGAATCGGCTCACCTATGAGCCGCCGACGCCCCTGACGAAACTCGTGCAGCCGAACGGCGAGTGGGAGGCAGTCTGGCCGGACGGGATGCCGACTGCGAAGCGGCTCTCCTGGCACACGGACTTCAGTGCGCACCCAGCCGGCAATAAACCGGCGAATCCCTTCATCAACCCCCTTACCAAGCGGGGCCCCATGGAAGGCCGCCCGCCCGGCGAATGGTTCGGCCATCAGCGCTGGAAGGAGTTCTTCCCGCAAGTGGGCTACGCCCTGGCATTCGGCGAATGCGCCTCTGGGACCAAGTTTCACCCGGACTGGCCGGACCAGGACGCGAACAGGATGTGGCCCATGTACAGGTTCGAGGGATTCGGAGCGAAGGGTCACTTCCCGATCCCCCTCTTGAAGGGGCGCTATGGCGAGGGCATCGTCATGCGGGCCTACAACAATCTGCCGGTGGACCGGACCAACAACGGCGGGTTCGGCCGGAACGAGCCCTCGACGCATTTCCACAATGCCCACAACGGGGCGGAGAGCGACGGGGCCTCCAACGCCTTTCATTTCCCCGGCACCTTCTACGACTACCATTGGGGGACCACGTTAGCGCGCCACGACCTGATCAATCGGGACGCCACGGAGAGACGCGCCTCGGGGCCCGACGGCCATGGCGGCCTGGTCCAGGTGCCGGGCGACTGGCGCGAGCTGCAGGGCACGCTCTGGTTCCACGACCATCGATTCTTCTTCACTGCCGAGAATGTCTACAAGGGCATGGCGGCGATGATGAACTACTACAGCGGGCCGGATCGCGGCAACGAAACGCTCGACGACGG